>JBOGAY010000164.1:0-5276 GCA_051655925.1 Sarcina sp.
AGCTAATATCAGGGCGTTATGATTCCTAGGAAATTAATAAAAAGTAGTATATAATATTTAAAAAACAGTATCTTTCAAGGAATGGTGAATTATGAAGAGGATAAAAAATGATAAGTTAAGATTAAGGCTAGGATATGGATTAATTATTTTTGGAATAGTTTTAATAGCAATCGCAATTATGAGAATTAGTGGTTAGAGCAAAGAGTAGTATTCAAATGGATATTGCTCTTTTTTTATAAATAAATTATTGGAGAAAATAATTTGATTTCCCAAACATTTTACTTCTCACAATTAAGAATGATTTTATTTATCGATTTTTTATAAGAATATTTTACCAATATAACACTTGGTGAAAATATATAGGTAAAAATATTATTTTAGCAAAGTATATCTTTTGATAAATTAGAAAAATTTTACTATAATGTAGCTTATAAATATAGATAAACAAAAGATAAGGGAGTAGGTATTATGGAAAATAATGATTATGGATACATAAAAGAGCATCCAAGATCAGCAGATTTTAGAAGAGAAGGTTTAAGAAGATTAAAAGGAAATTTCTATAATTTTGTTAAAAGACAAGCTGAAGAAAAAAATTAATAATATAAATTTATTGATAAATATTTAAAAAAGGTATAGAAAAATTCTATATCTTTTTTTTGCTTTTTTTGAAATAATTGTTTTAAAACATCCGAACTTATAGATGAAAGTACTTTTAGTAAGGTTAAGGGGGAAATAAAGTGCACAGTAAGGGGTTTATAAAATCTTTGAAACATAAAGAACAAAAAGCATTAGATTATTTGATTGAAAATTATACAGATTTAATCTTTAAGGTTTCATATGGAATTTTAAATAATAGACAGTTAAGTGAAGAAAATACTAATGATGTAATTTTAAAGATATGGAATAATGCTAGTAATTTTGATAGAGAGGCTGAGAAGTTTTCAGTATGGGTTATAGTTGTCACAAAGTATACAGCTATTGATTGTTTAAGAAGAGAGAAGAAACATAGTTTAAATGATGATATAGAAAATATAGATGTGAAAAGTTCAGAAGGGATTGAAGAAAGAATAATAGCATCTGAATGTGTGAAAGAAGTGAAAAAAGAGATTCAAAACATGAATAGTCTTGATAAAGAAATATTTATGAGAAAGTTTTTTATGGAACATACAAGTAAAGAAATTGGTGAAAGTCTTGGAATCACAGAAAAACTTGTGAATCTTAAAATTTTTAGAGGGCGTAAAAAATTGAAAGAGAAATTTTCTATTAAGGGGATGTTTTAGAGATGGATATGAAGAAGTTTAATGAAGAAATAGATAAATTTGATTTAGATAGTATTGATATAGCTGATATAGAAATGTCAGAATTAGAGTTTAAAAGAATAAAAAATAAAGCTAAAAAACAATGTAGAGTTTCAATAACAAAGAAAGTAGGAGTTGCAGCCGCTATTGCGGGAATTGTTGTAGTTGGTGGAATAGTAACACCGGTAGTTGCAGAAAACGTACCTTTTGTAAAAGATATTTTCTATGAACTTGGACTTTTTGATAAAGATATAGAAGAATATATTGAAACAGTAGGACAAACAAAGACTACTGAATATGGAGAAACCACTTTAGATAATTTAGTTGTTACAGATAATAGAATTTTAGTTGGAATGACATATAAAAGTAAAGAACCGATACCTTTAGTTGATGAGTATGAAAATAGATTTTTTATAGAGCTTCCTGATACAGAAGGAATTCATGGAGGTAATCCATTATATGAAAGAAAAAAAATAAATGATCATACTATTGCTATAAGTGTGTCTTATGATTTAATTGGTGGAGGAATTCTTAAAAGCGATGAGATGTTTATTGAACTTAAATTAGAAGGGGAACCTATACCAAAAAATTATCCAGCCAATACTGTATGGGATGCAGGGCCACCAAAAGAACTTGGAAAGTTTGAAGTGGGAACAGAACTTAAACGTGCATTAGATGAGCATGAAATCTTTAAAGTGGATGTAATAAAAGGAGAAAAGGACACTGAGGAGTATGAAAAATTTATCTCGCTAGAGAGCAATATTTTAGGAACAACTCTTTATAGTAAAAAAGATAAAAATAGTGCTGGGAAGAGATGGAATTATGATTTGATATTAGTTGTTGATGGAAAAGAACATAAATCAACAGATATGGCAGGATTTGATCCACTGGAAAATGAGCTTGGAGTGAGATTTTTTGGGAGAAAGGCGAAGTATGATATGAATAATCAATATAGATTTGATACTGTAAAAATTAATGATATAAGAAATGCAAAAAGTATAGAGCTTTTGGTTGATGGGCAATCACATAAAGTAAAATAGCGATTTAAGACAATAATGAATTAGTTTTTAATTTATTATTGTCTTTTTTTTACTTTTTTCAAAATTTTATGATAGGTTTATGCTTTAGTATTCGAATAATTAAGTGTAAGACATAAGGAAAGACAAGTTTAAGGGGAGAGTTTATGGAAGATAGATTAATTATAAAAAACATAAAGCTTAAAAAAGAGTGTGGGCTTGAAATGTTTATTGATAAGTATGGTGGACTTATTAAAGCTATTATCAGAAAAAAACTTTTTGATTATAGTTTTTATGAAGATGAATGTTTAGATGATATTCTTTTAGCTATTTGGAATAATGTTGAAAGGTTTGATAGTGGTAAGGGGACACTTAGAAATTGGGTAATTTCAGTTACTAGATATAAAATCATTGATTACAACAGAAAGTATGTTGGTGAAAAAGAAAAAACTAGTGATTTAGAAATCACTGATGATAAAATACAAAACTTAAAAGCACCGAGTGAAGAGGTTGATAGAAAGCTTTTAAGGTATGAACTCAATGAAGAGATAGATGAGCTTCTTGGAAGATTAAATAAAACGGATAAAGAATTATTTATTAAGCATTATTTAGAGGAAAAGCCTGTACATAAAATTTCAGAAGAGGTTGGAGTTCATACAAATGTTTTGTATAACAGGCTTTCTAGAGGAAGGAAAAAATTAAAAGCTATAATGTTAAAAAGTAATTTGTTTTAAGGGAGAGTGTTTTAAGTGAAAAATGAGTTTGATAAGTTAAATGAAGTTGATAATGATTTATATATAGAAGAAATTGAAGTTAGTGAAGAGGAAAAAGAGAGTATAAGAAAAAGAGTTATGAAAAAGGTAGAAGTACCAAAGAAAAATTCTAAGAAAAAAATAGCTATGGTAGCATCAGTTTGTTTGATTTTAGGTGGAAGTTTAGTATTAACTAATGAAAGTGTTATGGCAACTGTGGAGCGAATAGGGAGAAGTATAGAATCATTTTTAAAGGCTGAGGAGGGAGAGTTTACACCATATAAAAGTGATGTTTTTATGGAGGTTGAAGATCAGGGAGTTAAGTTTATACTTAATGAGGCTATTTTAGATGGAGAAAATCTTTATATAAGTACAAAAGTTGATTATTCAAAGTTTGATGTGACAACATTGGATGAAACTATAAAGGGGGAGTATAGTCTTATTGTAGATGAAATGGAGCATGTTATTAGTACAAATAATAGAAAGATAGAGAATAGTGGAAATGGTGCAAGTTACGAATACAATAATGAGACAAAGACAGTTGATATATTGCTTGAGATAGATATAGAGGATGAAAAAAGACATGAAAATATTTACGATATTAAATTAAATATACCTACAATGACTCTTCAAAAGAAAGGAGATTATAAGAAGATAGTTGGTAACTGGGATATGGGGTTTAAGGTAGATGGCTCTAAGCTTGAAAAAGAAACAAAAGTAGTAGAAGTTAATAAAGAAATTGAACTTACAAGAGATGATAAAACTTATAAAGTCAATATATCAGAATTTAGAAAATCACCAATATCTATAACTATGGATTATACAATAACTGAAGGGTTTGAAGATATTTTAAATGATAGAATAAAAGATAAAAATTATGAGATAGGATTTAAATTCTATGACCAAAATGGAAAAAGGATAGACTTTTCATCACAAGGTGGTGGAGGTATAGGAAATGTTTATAAGAGTAGTGAAAAATGGATAATTGATAGAGAAATAACTAAAATTGAAGTAGTTCCTACAATGATTTATTGGGTAAAAAATAAATATCATAATCCATTTAAAAACATAAAATTTGAAGATTTAGCTTTTGAGATAGAATTTGAATAAAGAAGCTACACTACTGTGCAGTTTTTTTAAAAAGAAATGTTTTGTTTAAAAAATAGTACTTTAGTATAATATTATTAATAGAGAAGAGGTGAAGCATATGGATTTGAGTAATAACTTAGAAAAAGCTATAGAAGAACTTAAAGAGTTTAATATTAACACTATATATTTATTTGGTTCTTTTAGTAGAGGAGAAGAAAGAATTGATAGTGATATAGATTTGGCATTTCTAACTGAAGAAAATATAGATGAATATAGATGCTTTATGAAAGCACAAGAACTTGCAGATATATTTAAAAGAGATGTTGATTTAATTGATTTAAAAAAAGTTACTACTGTATTCAAAGCTCAAATAATTGGTAGAGCTAAAGTAGTATATTGTGCTGATGATTCTAAAAGAGCTTATTTTGAAATTAGATCTTTAAAAGAATATGCTTTGTTAAATGAAGAAAGAGAAGAAATTTTAAATGGGATAAAAGAGAGTGGGAAAGTTTATGGTAAGAGATGTAGTTTATAATAAAATTGCAAGTATTGAAAGATGTGTAGTTAGAATAAATGAAGTATATGAAAATAATCCTAAAAATCTAGAAGATTATACTAAACAAGATTCTATAATCCTTAATATACAAAGGGCATGTGAATGTTCAATAGATCTTGCAATGCATATAATTTCAGAAAAAAAATTAGGAATACCTCAAACAAGTAGAGATGCTTTTGAGGTTTTAGAATCTAACGAAATTATAGATAAAGAGTTAGCAAGTAAAATGAAACCTATGGTTGGATTTAGAAATATTGCAGTTCATAATTATCAAGAAGTTAATATGAAAGTTGTTCAGATGATTATAGAAAAGCATATTGTAGATTTTAGTGATTACACTTATGCAATAAATAAATTTTTAAACAGTTAAAATAGCACTAAATAAGTGCTATTTTTTTATATAAAAGAGTTGACCTTCACGTTACGGAATACTTTAGAATCTAAATCATAGGAGGTGAGATTATTGGAATACACTATTAAACAGTTAGCAGAAATAGCAGGAGTTAGTTCTAGAACTCTTAGGTATTATGATGAGATAGGACTTTTAAAACATAAAGAAGTGAAC
>JBOGAY010000165.1:0-26445 GCA_051655925.1 Sarcina sp.
AAACCTGTACTCGCTCTATCAATCAATGCTCTTTTATCAGTATAATCACATCTCATTAATGCAATTAGATTATCTAAATTTCCAACATTAATCATTTCACCCTTCATAGTTACTTTAAAATCTAAAGCTTTCATATAAACCTTTATTACTCTTTCTAAACCATCATAAAGTTTATAATATGCAATACTTAACAATATTTCCATTCCAATAAAATATTTTTCAATACATACATTTAAATCTTCAATTTCTACAATCTCATTTACTAAAAAATTATAGTAAGGCTCATTATCAAAAATGTCCATTAAACTCCCTAATTCTTTAGTAATAATTTCTCTTTTATTTTGATTTACATCATCTAATAAGTTATCCAAAATATCAAAATTATCTATATCCTCCTCTAAAATATCATTTAATATTTCATCAATTTTAATTTCATTCCCTTTTAATTTATTCATAATATAGCATCCCCCTAAATTCCCCCTTAATAAAATTACTAATCCTTGTAGGATATTCTAGCATTTAATTTTTCAAAAAACTTCTATTTTACAGTAAATTAAAAATATGTTTAGTTATATGAAATAAAATAAAACTATTTAATATTTTTTATAATTTTACAAGTTAAACTACAATTTTTTTATAAAAGAAAAAAATAAAATGATAAGCAAGTGAGACCAAGCACCTGCTTATCATTTTATTTCTTTATAAATTTTCATCTTCAGTTCTAAATAAAGGTTTTCAAATTTTATTTAGTTTTTTATAAAACTAATTATATCATTTGCTACACTTTACTTTAAAACATTTCTTTACTCGTTTTTACTACATTTTTATATATATTTTTTAAACGCTTACTAAAATCACTTTTAAATTTGTATTGTTTACATATACAAATCTTTTTTTTAATAAAAGAGACTCTAAAAAACTCAATTTTAAACTTAAATTAAACCTTATTTTTTATTACTTTAAATAAATTATATAAAATATAAAAAAATTTTTTTCAAAAAACTTTTTTAATTTATCATTTAATTTATTTTATTGACACAAACTTACCAATTAAGTTCCTTGTCCTCTTGAATTATATCTAAATCTTCCTCTAATTCACTCTCCACTTCAAAATTATTCAATTCTTCATTTTCCACTATTCTTTCCTAAATAAAATTATTTTCCATTAAAATATTTGCATTCATAGGGTTAAATTCTTCATTTATAGGACTAAACTCTTCTATTGCTGATAACTTATCTTCATTCTTTATAGCTAGCTCCTCACCATCAATCTCTACTTCTTCCTCTATTAGCAAATCTCTCTCCTCAATATTACCTATATACTCTCTATACATAGGATCATTTATATTTTCTCTATCAATTCCCACAAGCAAACACCTCCTTATATAACTTTTCTTATTTAGTTTTCCTATTAACTCAAAATTTATTTTTATAAAAAAATAAAACTGCAAGTTTTCATAACTTACAGTTTTACTATTTTATATCTATTGTTGCCAACACTCTATTTTACTTTGCTTATGAAGTTTAACATATCTTTGTTCCCATTGATGTCTTGTGCTATGATATGCTGAAAAAATTAAAGCTCCAACTATGCAGGCTCCAACTATACTTCCAAAAATTAATTGCTTTTTATTCATAAACAATCATCACCTTCTTCTATTTTTTCTATAAACCTAAGCTAATATTTAAATGTTTTTTCTATATTAAAAGCCAGTCTATAAACTGATAGTATCATAAATAGATTAAATATTATTTACACAAAAAAAAATTAAAAAATCTATTTTATAACTTTTTATTAACCTAAAAGTTGTATAGCAAACTCATATTAATATATACTTGACTATGAACTTTCAAATAAAAATACAATTATATATAAGATAATATGGAGGAAAAGTTATGAATATAATGCAAAAGCTTTTAAGCAAAACTCGTCAAGCTATCATTGAATATGATCTAATACAAGATGGAGATAGAATTTGTCTTGGCTTATCAGGCGGTAAAGATAGCTTAACTTTATTACATATATTAAATAATCTTAGAAAATTTTTACCACAAAAATTTGAACTAGTAGCAGTAACACTAAACCCAGGTGGTGTTGATAACACACCACTTCATAATTTATGTAAAGAACTTGATGTAGAATACCATGAAGTACAAACACAAATTAAAGAAATAGTTTTTGATATAAGAAAAGAAAAAAATCCTTGTTCTTTATGTGCAAACCTTAGAAGGGGCGCTTTAAATTCAAAAGCACAAGAGCTTGGTTGTAACAAAGTAGCACTAGGTCACCACAAAGATGATGCACTTGAAACTTTCTTTATGTCATTGTCATATGAAGGTAGAATTAATTGCTTCTCACCCAAAAGTTATATGCACAAAAATAATATAACACTTATAAGACCAATGGTATTTGTTGATGAAAGTATGATTATAAGACAGGCAAAAGAAAATAACTATCCAATTATTAAAAACCCATGTCCTGCAGATGGTAAAACAAATAGACAAGATATCAAACTCCTAATCAGAAAACTTGATAAAGAAATGCCAGGATTTAAAAAGAATTTATTTAAATCATTAACTAATTCCGAGCAAATGTTTATGTGGGATAAAGATGTAGTAAGAAAAATGCAACAAAAAAAGTTGTGCTAATTGCACAACTTTTTTTAATATTTATTATTTTAAAACAAACTCACCAGTTATATTCTGTACTGAATTTATATTTGTATTTTCTTCTTTATATGTTTTACTCTTTAAATACAACGTTAGTGTTCTAACATTTGCATCACTTGTTTGTATAATTTTCACTGCATCATCTGTTATTGTAAAATCATAAAAGCTATCTATGCCTAAAGCTGAATCATATAAAGTTCCTGTCCAAGCAGTATCAGAAGCTTGTCTTAAACTTCCTTTTAATGATGCCCATTCATTATTTATTTCTACTTCTAATGCACCACTCTCTAGCTTTATAATTTTATAATTTTCAAACTTACTATCCTCATCAGATCTAATATGTATAATTTTTGTTCCATTAAAAATAGCTTCTTTTTCTATCATTTGTGCTTCCTGAATTTTCTTCGCCTCTTCCTCAGCCTTCTTTTTTTCTGCAACCTTTTCTTCTAACTCTTTAATTTTAAAACTCATATTTCCATACTTTTTATTAGCTTCTGCTGATAAACCTTCTATTTTAATTTCTGCAAAAACTTTTTGTGCTTCCTCTAAATTCTCTTCTTTCACTAAACTATTTATAACTTCAAATTTTTCATCTAATTCTTTGTCTTTTGACTCTTCTGCTTCTATTTCACCCTTTAACTTTTTTATGTCTTCAACTAAATTAGGATACATTGTATCATTTTCTATCTTACTTATATGCACCCTAGCTTCTTCTATATTTTTTTCTCCTAAAGCTTTCTGTGCTAATATAAATGAACTCAGTAGTTCATAACTATTCATAGCTAAATCTTTATTTTCTCCAGTCTCTTCATCACTAGCCAACTTAAATAAATTTCTTGCTTTATCATATTCACTTGAAGACATAGCTGCTTTCGCATCTTCTATCATCCCTGATTTTTCAACAGTAACCACCTGTGCATTACTTCCACATGCAACTCCTGTAAACATAGTTGTTAAAACTAATCCTACAATTAAATATTTTTTCATATTTGTCCCCCTTAAATGTCTCTATCCTTGTAAATATTCTCAATAATTAATTATCGAACGATATTACAAAGACTTTAGTGTAGATAACACAAAAGGACACCACTTAAAATGGTATCCCTAATTTTTTATATAAAATCATAATCTCCAACCATGCTAACTTCTTCATCATATGCCTTAATTAACATCTCGAAGACTGTGATACTTTCTTTTAAAACCTTACTGTCTTGTTCTTTTATCCCCTTAACTAAAGACTTACCTACCTTAATTAATTCCCCAAGCTCTTCATTAAAATCTTTTACAAGCTCTTTGTCTACTTCAGATTCAAACGCCTCAACAATTTTTATCTTTTCGTACATTTCAATATATAAATTAATTTTTTCAACTAAACTATCCCTAAGTTCCTTACTATTTGATATAACACTTGGAAAATCACAAGTAACTTCACTTATAATTTCACTATTAAACTCAAAAATTAATCCTAACATTTTACTTAATTTTTCATCCAAAATATTAGATAACTTTAAGCTTATATCCCCCTCAATATACTTCATATACTCTTAACTCCTTATTGCTATTTTTGTTTTAACTAAAACACCTTATAACTATTAAAACATACAAAAGTAGCATGTTATTTGAATTTTTGTAACTAGACCTTTAAATTTACTTTAGCAATATGAAAACAATTTTAAGAATACGTAAATCAAGTGTATAAATAAAATTTCCACAAAAAAAAATAGTTGTATTCCCCCTTAACCGAATACAACTATTTACCATATCATTTCTCAAATTTCCCATTACTTTACCTTAGCTGAAAACTACCCCTGTTTTAACTAAAAATACTTTAAGAATTATTACAATTCGTATTGTATCATCATTAAAAACTTTTACATAGCTAAAAAAATAGCTATTTTTCGACATTTTCTCCAATTTGTAAATTAACTAAATTTAAATACTCAATAAATGTTTTATATAAAATTTAAATAAAATGAAAAAAAGTATATTGTTTTACATATTAAGTAATTTATTTTCATTTTGAATATTTTTAATTTACAAGCTAAATATATTTATCAATATATTTATTACATAAAATGTATTTTTAAAATTTTATAAACACATAGATAATTAAAATCATTTACTTCTTTTTAAGTTCAAAAGTTCCTTTATCAGTATAAATATCTTTATCTACATGTTCTAAGTCAAAAGTTTTGCTTTCATAATAAAACTTTGTAACTTGTTTTGTCTCACTCTCTTTCTCAACAACAACTAAAGCATGATCTGTAATCCTTACTTCAACATCTATTTTTTCATTTTCAACAACAGATTTTATAGTTCCTTTCCATTCTCTAAATGTACTCGGAATAGCATCTATATCGCCTTTAAAACTACCTCTTAACGATGCAATTTCAACACTTAAATTTCCTTTTCCATTTATTTTAAATGTATAATCTAAAAAACTATCACCAATTCCCTCCCCTTTAAAATTAACTGATAAAATGTGTGTTCCATTATAAAAATTATCATATTTACTGTAATAATTTTCTTCATCCTTTTCTGTCTTAGAATCAGTATTATCTTCTGAATTTAAGTTATTATTACTATTCGTATTTTCAACTTTATCTATATTTTCATTAATTTCTTTATCTTTATCTATATTTTTATCAACACTTGATTCTATACTTTCACCAGCTATATCTTCCTTAGCCACCTTACTATCAGTACAACCAGCCAAAGTACCTATTACACAAATACCTATTACACAAAAAACTATTATCTTCCTTTTCATAAACGCCTCCTTAAAATTCTACTTTATATTTATATGCATAAATTCTTTCAAAAGTACTTTGTAATCTCATATACAAATTAACTTGTGGTATGTTATTATAATTAAGTATTTGATATTCTAATATAAAAAAATTTATTAAATATACTACATATTATTTGGAGGGTTATTTTGATGAAAGCATCAGTAGATAGAGATTTATGTATTAGTTGTGGTCTTTGTGAGACAATTTGTGATCAAGTATTTGAATTAGATGATGAATGTGTAGCAACTCCTATAGTTGATGAAATACCAGCTAAACAAGAAGTTAATGCCGCAAGAGCAATGAAGCAATGTCCTGTTAAGGCTATTACTATAGAATAAGAATAAATAAAGGCTATATGAAGTACTTTTTCTTCATATAGCCTTTTATTAATTATATCTAAATTACTTAGATGTAATTCAATTCATAATATATAAATAAAATTAATTGAGGATTATGAATTTAAACAACATTTTTTATATTTCTTTCCACTACCACATGGACAAGGTTCATTTCTTCCAACCTTAGGTGCTTCAACTGCTTCATTCATTTCTTTTAACTCAATATTAGTAAATCCATTATTTGCCCATCTTCTTGTATTATCATACATAGCTAATGTTTTTTTAACCATATCATTAATTATATTCTTTTTAACTTTATTTAAACTTACAACCTTATCTATTACTCCAAGAGCTTCATACATATCATATTCTTCTGTTATAAATCTAACTTGTAACTCAAATAAAATATCTAAAGCAACTTCTTTATCTTTAGTTAACTTTGTTATAAGAGCTAAAAGATTTTCATGTGCTACTGTCATTTCTATAAAATCTCTTGTTCCATATTTTAAAAGTTCTTCTTTATCTAGCATTTTAAAATCTTGATCTATTACTTTACTAGCTATAAATTTTTCTAATTCATTCTCATAAGCTGCTATTTCTTGGTTCATTATATAACCATCTTTGAAATAAGCAAATCCTATTTCATTATCATTCTCTTTGAACAACTCTACTAAATCTTTTTCAGTAATTTTTTCTCCTGTATATTCATTAAAAGCTTTTACAAAGAAATCTACTTTGAAAGCACCATATAATTCTACAAATGAATTTAAGTAACTCTCTAATGTATTTGCTTCTTTTGCTTCTTTATGTAATTCTTTGTTATTAAGCATTTTAACTATTTTTATGTTTTCATCAGGCATTACAAGCTTTAAACTTTCCTTCTGTGCATATATAAAAGCAAGTCCTGCTATATTTAAAGTTATAAAATCATTCACATCTGCATTTGTTATGTCAACTTCTTTTTCTACAACTAATCTATCTATAAGCTCTAAATCTTTTGGGTTTAAACCCTTCATTGCTAATTCTATCTTTTTATTAGTTATAAACTCATCATAGAACTTGTCTATAATTTCAGCTTTTTTAAGCTTACTAACACCTTTTAAGCCATAACTTTGCATATACCCCATTATTTTATCTTTTGTTAAATCATTTAAGCATGATTTTAAATCATGTTTTATTGGCTTGTTAATTCCAAGCTGTTTATTTATATCATAATTATTCATAATTCTTTTCTCCTGTACTTCTTCTAATTATCTTCTTACTAATTATAACATCTAATCTTTTGTTTAGAAATTATCTGGTAAACTTAAATTTTATAACATAAATCCACTCTTTATTTTCACTTCCATTAGTATAATTATACCTTAACTTATTTATTATACAAAAATATCTTAACTTATATAACCCATTTAACTTTTAATAATAAAACTATTTATCCCTAAAAGCTGTAACCTTTCTTGCTGCTTAATTGCATTTACCTTACTTTTATAAGCACCACACACAACTCTATATAGCCCCTGTTCACTATCTTCAAAATTAGTCTCTATACCCTTATATTCAATATTTAAAGTCTTCAAAATTCCTTTTACTACACAAATACAATATGCCTCAATTTCATAATCCTCATCAAAACTACTTATATCTTCTCTATTATCTATAAATGCCATTTCTGTTATTACCGCTGGGCAGGTTGTTTCTCTTATGAATCCAAAATAATCTCTTCCATTTAAATCAATCTTTGTTTTCAATCCTCTTGATTTATAACCATTACTCTTTATAGCACTATTAATGTTCTCTGCTAGTATTCTTCCCCTTGATGATGAAATTGTACTATGAAAAACTTCAAACCCACTTCCTCCACCTGAGTTAGTATGAAGATCGATTGCTAAATCTGGGTTAAATAAATTACTTTCTCTTATCTCTTCGCTAAGAGGATCGTTTTCATCTTTATACCTTGATAATCTAACATCTACTCCATGTCTTTCTAAATGTTTCTTACAAAATAAACCTTGTTTTAAATTTAAGTCCTTCTCTTTTAACCCACTTCCTATAGCCCCCGAATCATTTCCACCATGTCCTATACCTAAAAATACTTTTTTCATACATATCAACTCCTAAATAAATTCCTAAAGTTTATATATGCATTTTCTAAATTTTTTTAAATTTTCAAATAAAAAAAGAGATGGAAGTTTTATCTTCTCATCTCTTAAAGCTTTACTAAGTTAACTTTTCTAAAAATATTTCTTATCTGTTTTATTTCCATCTAAAACTAAAGATAAAAAATATTTTAAGCAGCTAACTTAGAGTTATTATTATTCATTTTCAAATCTTTTATTCCATTAAGAATCTCATTAGTAGTATTATCAATTTGTGGCAACGTATAATTAGAACTATCTAAAAGGTTTATTCCTTTATTCACAATAATACTTAAATTATCTACACTTGTTGGTGTATATTTAAGTAAATTAATTGATTCTGCTTTATTTATAGCATTTTTGAGTGGTGTTTTTTGTGGCTTTAACCCTTGTAGTGCATTGTTTATATCAGCAGTAGCTTTTTGCATTTGTTGTACAGTTACTCCTTGATTACCAATCAAGTTTTCACTTGCGTTTACTGCATTACTTAAAGCATCTACACTTTCAGGTGTATAAGCAACTAAATCCATTGACTGCGCCTTCCCAAGTGCATTTATAATAGCGTTTCTTGCCATCTCAAAATTATAAGGAAGCTCCGCAAAATATATTCTATTATTATTAACCGTTACCCATCCTGTTTGCATTATTCCATCATTATTGAAATAATACTCTTGTCCACCAATTGTTTTAATTCCAGTTTGCATTATTCCTTGATTATCAAAGTAATAAGTTTTATTATCTATCACTTGTAAACCTACTTTAGCTGTTCCATTAACTAAATATTTTTGGCCTTGTGGTGTTGTAACAAAACCTGTACTGAAACTATATTTTTCACCATTTACAGTATAATTACTTAAAGTTTTTATACCATTTTCTGTTATTTGAATAACAACATCATTTGAAAGTTTACTTGATTTAAGCTTTTCATTAACCATAGTTAAATATCCATTAGAATATTGCCCTGGGTTATATTGAATCTTTACAATATCTCCTACATTAAAATCATAATTATTTAATGTATTTTTAAAACCTTCATTTCCAAACTCATTTCCATTTACCTTCATCTCATTTAAAAAATTCATATTACTATCATAGACTTTAATATCAATTCCATCTGTTGCACTTGTTGCAATAAATGCATGCTGTCCACTCGCATCTAATATATCTGTCTTTTCAAAATTCATACTAGCAACTGGCTTTGCTTGACCCCAAGCATTTATATCAATCTCACCATAAGACTTAGCCGTATTTGATACAAATCCTGCCTCACTTAGATAATTATCATCAATCTGTGAAAGTCCAAGACCTAAAATATTTTCTGTCGCTCTAGCATTCTCTATAAATGATTGTACATTATTTATAAATTCATTATATTGCTCTACAGAGGCAACCTGCTTAAGATTTCCATTAAACTCTGAAAGTAAGTTTATCACAACTGTTGGATAACTTTTTAAAGAATTCATTATTTTATTAGATAAAGTTAAATAATCATTTGCTGTTATGCTTTTATTAGCTTTTAATAAGCTTATTTTTTCATTCCATGCCATGATATTTAAAGGTTGTGTTTGAATTGCCTGATTTATGGCGTCTAATTTTAAACTATTTGATGTTAAAGTATTTGCCATCCATAAGTACTCATTTGAAGTTTCTAAACTTTCCCTATCTTCATTTGAATAAAGATCTGTATATATCTGAGTACCATACTTAGGATTTTGAACCTCATTAACAGGTTGTCCAAAAACTCTACAAGCTATTGAAGCAATCTGCGTAATATTTTCAAAACCATTTGGACCATTAACTACATTCCCTATTATTCTTGGATTTTGATTCGCAGAATAATTAGGTATAGTTTTAATGCTTGATAAATCTACAGAATTCACAAGATTATTATAATTATTTAGAAGCATTCCTCTAAAATTTAAAATCTGTGCATTCTCTATTGGAACATCAACTACTGATTTCAATAATCTAACACCAAAGCTACTAAAGTTTCTATACATTCCACCTTCTGCATTTAAAGACTCAAAAATTTGATATCTTTGCACAGGATTTCCTACAGAATTACCATTAAAAGCATCTATTATAGGTGTCTGATTAGTAAGTGCTACCGCGATACTAAGTTTTAAATTAAAACCACTGTGAGAATTATTATATGCACTCCATATATCCTTCCACACACTTAAAGCATTCATGCTAGCACCATTAGTATTTCCTTCTAACCATAAACTCATAGCATCCTGATTGTTTAAAACCCATCTTATAAAGTTTGCGTTATTTGAACTTTCTGCATAAAAACTTTGAATATTTTCAAGCCCTATGTTATTTATGAAAGCACAAACTGTACTAGCATCTTTAATGCTTGAGTTTTGAGTTAAGCTATTAACTAAGTTTTTACTTGTAATAGACTTATTAACTACTTCAGTTTCTTGCTTTAAATAATTCGTTATATCTGCTGAACTATTTATCTTAACCTTCGTTAAATCAGTTTTTTGATTAGAACTATTACAAAGATTGACCCTTTCAAGCCCATTCTTTGTAATTTTGAAATACTCTGTATTTCCAACAATATTTCCAATCACCTTATTTCCATTTGAAATAACAGGAATAGAAATATTATTGCTATAAGTTAAACTTATAATATCACCATAATCAAATGATTTATTATTTAATAACTCACTTAACTCTGATGTATTTCCGCTATTAATTTGTGTTGGCTTTATCATTTCCTTTTGTGTACTTGAATAAAGACCTACTTCTAAAAATTCTTGATTTGTATTGTCAAAACTTTTAGAAATGTTTTTAACATTAATTTTCATATTGTTAACATCAAAATTAATAGTAGAAACTAGATTCGAACTTTCTCCACTGTAAAAACTAATCTTACTATTTGAAAGTCCATTTGTTTGAGTTGATTTTTTAACATCACTACTTTCACCTTGTTGCTTTTGATTATTTTTTACTCCCTGTGTCCCTTTATCCTGCTTAATAGCTGGAGTAGAAAATAAATTTATATTTTTAGAATTTAAATTATGTGATGTTTTAACTCCTGTTGGTATAGATAGTCCTACTAAAAATAAAAGACCTACTATTCCAACGATTTTTCTTCTGTTCATTTTTCACCTCTTTTACACTTTAATATTTCGAACGCAGCTAAAACATTTAACCCGCTAATCTTAAAGGTAAAAGTTCTCAAACGTAATAATTGTATCATATATTAAGTAGTTTTTTTCACTTTAGCATTCAAATAATTTTATTTTTTTTTAATATTCCAAATTTAGTTTTTTTTATCAAAATATTAGTATTATTTATTAAAAATAATGCTAAATAAATATTAAATTATATCTGTGTATTTATATTAATTTTTTTCTTAAAAAACTTAATAAATAATCTCTTCTTTTTCTAGCTTCATAATACTTTTGATTACTTTTTCTAGTCCATTCACTAAGTGTTTTATTTTCAAAATACAAAAATTTTAAAAGCATTAAATCTTCCTTTGATAATTCTAATAATAACTCATTAAGTTCAACTCTCATAATCCTTCTTATAACCTCTTCATCAGTCATATTTTCACTAGCTAAAATATCTAAAAGCTGATCCTCTTCACTTATTTTAAAATCTAAACTTGCTTCATAATGTGTTTTAACAACTTTTCTAAGTATATTACTAAAATTATTTCTAATTGCCCTATCTAAATAAGATGTAAAATTACTTTTACTATCTAAATCAAACTTATCTATAGCAATAAGTGCAGTGAATCTTGCTATTTGAATCAAATCTTCTGTTTCATATCCTTTAATAAAATATGACATAGCTCTATTTATAATCATTGGCTCATACTTTTCTAAAATATACTCTTTTGCGTCTTCCTTCCCCTCTTTTGCAGCAATTATAACCTCATATAAATTTCTTTCCATTTATATCCCCCTCAAAACCCTATAATCAAATTTTAATCGAACAAATGTTCGATTGCAAGAGTAAAAAATTTTATTTTAAAATTTATTTTTTTCTCCATTAAAAACTTTATCTAAAGTCTATATATGCATATAAAAAATGTTTTTCAAAAAAATTTCAATATTTTTCAAAATTATTTTTCATATAAAAAAAGCTATGTTAAATTTCTGGTTCTTTCTCATCTTTGGTGAAATAGAATACTGAATACATTAGAAAAGGGCATCCTAAAATGCCCTTTTGTTGTATACTTATTTTTTATACCCATACTTGAGTAAGAACCAAATTTCTCTAACATAGCTCTAAAACTTATTCTGTTAATATAAACTTATATCAACTTAAATTTGTTTTTTATATAACAAATTACATAGCTTTTACTTCTCTTTATCTTACCTTATTTACAAACTTTATTTTTCACAGATTCTAAATCTTCTAAATTATCAATTTCAAAAACATCATCTGTTCCTATTTTTTCAATTTCTATATCTAAACTTTTAATATTATCTTTAACTATATCATCCCAGTATAAGTCTTTAAAATCATTTGATTCAACTTTCTGTGCTAGTTTGTTTGCTATAAACTCCCCATCTTTCATTGACCAATATGATACTCCTGATAAAATATAACCATTCCCTGTTTCAACAGTAATATTATTTACTTTATTATTTTCATCAAAGTGAATTTCCCACTCATCTTTAAAACCTTCTTTATAAGCTGAGAAATATGTTGACTTACTCATTTCATTTTTTAAAAAATTTTTATTTAAATAAATATCAGCATCTATAACATATGAATCCTTTAAATAATCTTTTACAAGATACATTGTATATATATTGTTATAAATATCATATTTATCATTGTGAATAAGCTTAACTCCATATTTTTCTACAAGATAGTCAAAACTTTCTTTTAAATATCCTGTTAAAACTATTATCTCATTAACTCCCTTTTCTTTAAGCATCTGTACTTGTCTCTCAAGTAAAGGCTTCCCATTAACTTCAACTAATGACTTAGGTGTAGTTAATGTAAGAGGTCTAAGTCTTGTCCCCATACCAGCTGCTAAAAGTATTGCTCTCATTTTTTTACACTTCCTTTTTTATTAACTTTTCTCTTTTTAAGTATCATCTCTAAAAAATATTTATTTTAAAAGATAATATTCTTAAACAAACTAAGCTGCTATATCTTCAATAAATTCTGCATCCTTTTTAGGTGCAGCAACCATCACAGATCCTATTATAACAAGAATTGCACAAATAACCATTTTTAAAGTTATACCTGTCCCTTGAATAAAGAATGCAAATATCATAGCCCATACAGAATATCCTATATTTAAAGCCATAGCTTTAGTCGCACCAATAGTATTAATTGCTCCATAATAACAGAAATATGAAATAGCTCCTGCTAATGCCATAGCAATTAACATAACTATTGTTATTCCATGTGAGAACACACTTACAAGAAGTGATCCACCTGATAAGATTGGTATTAATACTATTCCATATGCAATTGATGATGAGAATTGTCTAATTTGTAATGCATGCTCTGGTGAAATTTCTCCGTTTTGCATACCAAACCCTGCAATAACACATTCACTTCCCCATCCAACAACTGTTATAAGTGCAAAACCAAATCCTATAAGATTGAAATGCCCATGTGATCCAGTAAATCCTAAAATACCAATAGATCCAATCATTAATAAAAGTCCTATCCAAGCTCTAAATGGAACTTTTTCTTTTAAAATTATTGAAGCTAAAAGTGCTCCAAAAGCTGGATATATTGCTGAAATTGTTGCTGTATTAGACGCCCCTAAATATCTTATTGATGCATAATATGCAGTCATTCCCACAGGACCTCCCATGATTCCACCAAGAACTATAAACTTAGCACTTTTACTTTTAAATGCTTTTCCAAGTGACTTAAGCTGTCCTTTTACAGTAAGAAAAATAAGAACCCATATAGTTGAAAAACTATCATAAACAAATACACTTACAAAAGGTGCTAAAAATACTATACTTGCAACTGTACTATTAAATGGTTTCATAGTTAAAAGTATTCCTGATAGAACAGTATATAATCCCCATGAAGCTGCTGATATAACGCCCTTACTAATTCCTGAATAAAATCCTTTTTTTCTCATAACTCCTCCTAAAGCATATTATTTAATCTGTCTATATTTTCTAAGCATCTATTATATCTATCAATACCATAAGTTCCAAAATCTTCACCTTGTTTTTCTTTAATTAAAGTCCAAATACTCCACAAGAAATCCTGACATAACTTAAATATTTCTACTCTTATTCTAGAATCTTCATGCTCTTTATTATCAAAATACAGATTTAACAATAATTCTTCTTCTTCCTCTGTAAACCCACACTCTATTGAATGTGCAGCTAAATCCCACATTGGATCATTTAATCCACTATACTCCCAGTCAATTAAATAATATCTATCACTTCTATCTGTTATAAAGTTTTCTGGAACAGTATCGCAGTGACAAGGCGCAAGATATGTTCCTTTTTTCTCTAAAATCTCCTTTAAAGAAAATACCTTTTCACGAAGTTCATCATATCCTTCATAATAAGTTCCACCTAAATTATTTAATATATTTTCATACAACTCTATATTTTTGAACACATTAAACTCATTTTCCATTTCAATCCCTGAATTATGAAGTTTCTTTAAAATTCTAGTTGTCATCACCATTATTCCTGGTTGTTTTGCCATAGCAGCTGTAACTGTTCTAGCATCCTTTATCATCTCTGATATTTTTGTACCAGTCTTTTCGTCATAATAAAGAATATTAGCATCTATTCCAACCTTAGCAACTAAAACTGAGTTCTTAGCTTCACTTTCTCTACTAATCATCTCACTTGTACCTGCACCTGGGACTCTTATGACATACTCATTTGAAACAGTTCTAACTTTATAATTATTATTAGTCATTCCACCAATTGGAGATACTGATCTTATATCGTCAATATCTATTCCTAAAGCACTAACTAAGATACTTTTAACTTCATCAATCTTACTTGCCATTTCTCTTCTTCTAAGTCTTGGCATAACATTTTTAACAATAAGCTCATACTGCTTTTTATTATCAATCTCTCCCCATACTAAATCATCTGCCTTACATGCATATAATTCCTTTTCTCTTGCAATATCAAGCATAATATACTCATAATTGACATATGGGTTAACATTCATTGAAAACTCATCAAGCATAAGATTAAAGAATTCTGCTGATATTTTACTAATTCCTATCATCTCTCCATCTATTTTATTAAACTGATGTATATCTTTAGATAACTTGTAAATACAGCCTTTTCTTATTTCAACAAACGCCTCATCACCTGATCCTGATTCACTTGTCACAAGAACACAATCATCAAATTCACTATTTAAAATAGTATCAATTGCAAGATCTTCAAATACTAAATCATTTTCAAGTAATAAAAAATCACCTTCTAGCTTACTTTTAGTAAGTGATAGTGATGCCATATTTCCAGTCCACTTATAATCGCTATTAACAACAAGCTCTACAAAAGCATATCTTTGTGCTAATTCTTCAAAAAACTCTGCTTTATATCCTGTTACAATAATAATCTTTTCCATTCCAAATTTTCTAAGCATAGCTATCTGTCTATCAATGATTTTAAAATCTTCAATTTCCAATAATCCAACCGGCTTATCAAACTCTTTTCTATTTCCAGCTGCTAAAATAACTGCCTGCGTAATTTTTTTCTTACTCATACACATTTTATTCTCCATTTTCATTAGTTTTTTAATTTAGAAATTCTAAATTTTATCTATATATAACTAATGGCTATTCTATTTTAATTAATATGAATAGCCATTTTAAATTGTATATTTTAATATTTATCTTATGATTCTTTATCTTCCAAGTTTAGCTTTAATTTTGCTTAAAACTGGATTTGCTACTACAGCAAAACTTTCATCTTTCATTAATAATAAAATTAAGAAATATAGTCCTCCACAAACAATTGCAGAAACGAATAGTTCTAAGAAACTATTATCTATTACATGTTTGATTCCTAAAACTATAGGTATAAATAAAAGTGATATTAATAAATATCTATATATTTCTCTACTATATAATTTAATTTTAATTTTTAATACTTTATTGATATAGAAGTATTGATATATTACTACAAATATATTTGCAACCCCTGTACTTAAAATAGATGTATTTACTGTTAAATGTCCTGTCCATATAAGAATTGCATTTAAAATAATATTTATAATCCCCCCCATGAACAGCATAGCAACTTGCTTTCTCTCTTTTTTATATACATATAAAACTTGGTTACTTGCAATTTCATCATAAGCTAATGTTATCATATAAATTCCAAAACATGCTATGACTCCAAATCCATCATTATACTGACTTCCAGCGTAAAGACGTAGAATTTGACTTGATAATAATATCATACCCATAACAGCAGGGAAAATAAGCATAAAATAAATTTTAGTTACTTTATTTAAAAGATTTATATAATCTGTTTTATCTTCATTTTCTATATAGCTATGAAGCCTTGGTGCTATTGCCTGAATAACAGACATCATAAAAGTATTTAGAACAGTCATAACCCCTTGTCCTACAACATAGTAACTTAAAATTATTCCTCCACTAAAATACCCTAGCATATATCTATCCGACTGTGTGTAAAGCACATTAGCATTAGATAAAATAACAACAAGGAACATAGGTACTAAATGTTCTTTGAACTTTAAATTTTTAAATGTAAACTTAACTGATTTTTTAATATAAGCAAAGCTAACTATCGAACTTGCAACAGTTGCTCCTACATTTAAAATTACATATGTTCTGAAATCTGATGTATTTTTTACAAATATAATAATTGCTATAAAATATACGACCCTAACTATAATAGTTTTTAATGTTATAAATCCAAAGTTCTCTAATGCTTCATTCATCCAGTCTATCTGGAAAGCATTAAATAAAAATGTAAAGTTTAAAATCATACAAATCCAATAAATTGAATGACCTTTAAAAGCTACATTTAAAACTAATAAAAATATACCTAAAGCTACTAAATTAGTAACAACCGTAATTATAAATAACGATGTAAACTTTGACGATATAGCTTTTTCATCATGTCGAATCTTACTTATTTCTCTAACTCCATATTGAGCTATTCCAAATGTTCCAAACATTAGAAAATATCCCATTACACTTTGAGCATAGTTTAAATCCCCTATCTGCTCTGGTAAAAGAATCCTCATAACATAAGGTCCTATAAGTATTGGTAAAACTATTTTAAATAAGTTTAATACTATTCTAAAAATAGTGTTTTTATACAAGGACTTGCTCTGCATCTTCAATCTCCTTATAAATCTCTATTTTAACTGAGTGTACTTGTCTATCTTCAACTGCTGGAATTTTCATATAATCCCCATAAACCTCTGTTAAAATTGCATCAGGGTTATGCGGTGCAAGGAACTTTGTTCCTTCAAATTCAAGTCTTTGTAGCGGGAAAAGATTTTTGCTTTCATAAATTAATTCATTATAAAAGAATGTATCTACCCCGTATGTATATTTGCCTGTTGTACTTCTATTATTAAAGAAAAGAGTCATTCTAAGTATTTTTTGTAGTCTTTTATATCCTATTTTACTACAAACAACCTTAAATAACTTTTTAAGACCAGATGCTTTATCTATATTATCTGTACAAGAAATTAATCTTTCACTTAATATTTTTTGAAACTTTATAACCTTAGGATTATTTGGAAGCTTGTCCATTGGAAAAACATCTATAAATATTCCTTGATTATATACTGCATCAAGCGCTTTATGCTCAACTAATAAACTATGATTATATCTTACTTTCATTGGAATCCCATATGTCCCATATTTTTCTTCTGTATCGACTGTTTGTACAAAAAAATCATCTCCAAGTTCTTTTTGTGCAACTTTCTCGAATTTTTTATAATTTTCTCTAGTCATTGATATATCTAAATCATCATCCCAAGGTATGAAACCTTTATGCCTCACTGCACCAAGTAATGTACCATCACTTAAGTAATACTCTATCCCATGCTTTTCACAGATTTTATCTATCTTTTTTAACATTTTATACATGGTAAGCTGTGCATCCCTTAATACCATTGTATTTCCTCCTCATTCGCAACTTATTATTTCTTCACAAATTGTTAATATTCTAAAATATTATATCATCTATTTCTTTTTATTAAAATACAAATTTTCACTTTCCCCAATTTAAAGAAATTGAGGAAATGACAGGTATTAATTTGCTATTTTATCTAATTAAAGGTATTAATTAGCAAAACTTTAACTTTAAATAAAATATTAAATCTTTTAAAATGAATTTTATATTTATACTTGAATTCTCATTTATCATCATATAGTGAACTAAACTTTGAAATTTACAATTTAAAATAAAAAAGATTAGAGAAAATAAATTCCCTAATCTATCAAAGTTTTTTTCATATTTTTATATTCTAATCAAATGTTACTGGTGAATGTATTCTTTTTTTATATGCATCAAGCCACTCTTTTGTTGCTTTTTCATAAGTTGTTATACCATCTATTTGCTTACACACATAAACTGTCGGCTTATGTGAATCTGTTGCTACTGAAAATGAAAAGCCATCTATGTTAGTAGACACTCCAAACTCACCTTTATTATTCATTGCTATAACAGAAATATCTCCTGCTTTGCCTCTTCTTCTTTTTAAACTTTCATTCAAATCATAAACTGCTCTGTCAGTAGCTTGTTGTGGTGTTAACCCATCCTTCATAAGCCTTACTATTTCATAAGAAATACAGCCTTTCATTAAATCCTCTCCAAGCCCTGTTGCTGATGCTCCACCAACTTCACTATCAACATAGAATCCTGAACCTGAAAGTGGTGAATCTCCAACTCTTCCTCTTTTTTTCATAAACAATCCACTTGTTGAAGTTCCTGCAACCATTTTATTATTCTTATCAAGTGCTACCATTCCAACTGTATCATGACCGTCATATGGACTAAGACCTTTTTCTTCTATATCTTTTTTCTTCTTTTTATAAAAGTCTACAGCTCTATCTGTAAGCATTGTTTGTCTTTCAAACCCTTCTTTATCTGCATACTCCTGTGCACCTTGTCCTATTAAGAAGCAATTGAATCTATCATTACTAAGCTTTCTAGCTATACTTATAGGATTTTTAAAATCTTTAACTCCTGCAATTGCTCCTATTGAAAAAGTATTTCCATCCATATAAGCAGCATCAAGTTCTACTTCACAATGTTCATTAGGAAGTCCACCATACCCAACTGACTTGTAATACGGAAAATCTTCTACCATTTTAATTGCTTTTTCCACTGAATCACCTGCAAATACTCCATCTTCCAAATCTTTTGCAGCTTCTGTTATTCCTTCAACTGCCATTCTCCATGTTGCTATAATTCCCCAACTCATATATATAAACCCTCCATTAAATTCAAAAATTTAAACCTTTACTTAATTTATAAAGCAATATTTATGCCAACAAATAGAATTTGTCTGTAAGCTATGTTTTTAGAATTAGTAATACATTCTTAGAATTTTTCAACTACTAAACAAACACACTATTCTTTAAAATAATACATATAAAATTTTTTTCAAAATAATTAATACACTATTTTAAAATTTTTAAACTTGGAGGTACTATGCGAAGAATTGATTTGATTTTATCTACACTAAAGAAATTTGATGATGGATATGGAATGACAACTTCTGACCTTGCAAAAAAACTTAATATAGAGCGTTCTAATGCTAGTAAAGATTTAAACATTCTTGCAAACCAAAAAAAAGTTTTCAAAACTAATTCACGACCAGTAAAATATTCTATTTACAACCCTTATGTCAATAGAAAACAAAATAATCTTAAAATAGATGCTATGGCAATGTTATACCCTTCACTTAAAGAAGCTATTACTCTATCTAAAACAGCTATTATGTATCCACCTAACGGAATGAATTCATTAATTATTGGAGATACAGGTGTTGGTAAATCAATGCTTGCCAAACTTATGCATGAATACTTTTGTACAGTAAAAAACAATATAATCCCTTTTGTACACTTTAACTGTTCTGACTATTCTACTAATCCACAACTTTTAGTATCTCAACTATTTGGAGTTAAAAAAGGGGCTTTTACAGGTGCAACTTCTGATAAAGCTGGACTTTTAGAAGAAGCTAATAATGGTATCATCTTTCTTGATGAAATTCATAATTTATCTAACGAGGGACAGGAAATGCTCTTCCTCTATATAGATACAGGGCATTTTAGAAGACTTGGGGATGTTTCTGAAAAAAGAAGTTCATCTGCAATGATAATTTGTGCAACTAACAAAGATATAAATACTAATCTTTTAGACACTTTCACAAGAAGAATTCCTATTAAAATCTCACTTCCTTCATTAGATGATAGAGGTAATTTTGAAAGACTGACTTTAATAGAAACCTTCTTAAAAGATGAAAGCATAAAACTTGGTGAAAAAATTTATATATCAAAAAATGCCTTAAATGCTCTTATATCATATAGCTGCAAGAATAATATAGGACAGCTAAAGAATGATATAACTTTAACAGTTGCTAATGCTTACTTTGAATATATGGTTCACAACAAAAAAATTCTTAGAATTAATACACCTGATTTACCACCACACATTAAAAATATTGATAATATTGATAATTTAAATGAAATTTTTGAAAAACTTGAGTTTTCAGAAGATTATATATGTTATAGCTATACAACTGATATTTTAGGACATACTTACCTTAGAAATAAGAATAATTTACTTGAAGAGTTTTCTAATATGATTATTGATATTTACAATAAAAACAAAAACCTTGATATAAAAATTCTAAATGAAATATCAAAACCATATATAGATAAATTGTATAAGAGTAAATTTAAATATAAGTACACTCTTAATGAAAATGCTTTTAAGAAAATAATTGAAATGAGCAAAGACAAGCATACTTTATTTGAAAATACTGAATTTCTTGAAATATTTAGACTTCATATGGATATGCTTTATGATAGAATAAATTTACTCAATATAGATATCAAAAAGACCTTAGATTTACTTAAACTTGAAAGCTTTAATATACTTTCATTTAACATAGAATCCATAGTTGAAAGTATTGAAAACATTTATAATATCAACCTTTCAAAAGTTGAAATCCTATCTATATACACTATTATTTTGTCTCATTTAGAAGTATACTAAAGTTAATAGGCTATAAACTTAATTTAGTCTATATCTTACACACTTCATATAAGTAAAAAGGTTAGTTTAAAAGAATTTTTTCTTTTAAACTAACCTTTTGTTTTTACTTTATAGTTCTACAAAACTCAGTTATAAGTTTTACAGCACACATATAATCATGCTTATGAATTACAAGTCTATGTGAATGCATATATCTAGTAGGAATTGAAACTGTAAGAACTGGAATCCCGTCAAATGATTTATGAATATTGCAAGCATCTGTACCACCAGCCATCATAAAATCAACTTTATAATCTATCCCCTCACACTCACAAATTACTTTCATTCTCTCAACCATATCTTGATTTCCTATTGTAAGAGAATCCACCTTGGTTAAAACAACTCCACCACCAAGACCTTTTTTCTTATCATCAAGCGGTGTATCTTCTGAAGTTGTCACATCAATAGCTATAGCAAGGTCTGGCTTTATTTTATGAGTTACAGTTCTAGCTCCTCTTATTCCAACCTCTTCTTGGACTGTTCCTACTCCATATATATTAGCATCATGTCCTATTTTATTAAGCTTCTTTAAAACTTCAACTATGATTCCACAAGCCATTCTATCATCAAATGCTTTACCCATAAGATAATTTTTATTATTCATAACCTCAAACTTTGTATTTGGTGTAACCATATCACCAATTGAAATTCCAAATTCTAAAACCTCTTCCCTTGACTCAACACCAAGATCAAGGTATATCTTTGTATTATCAAGAACTTTCTCTTTTTCATCCTTACTCATTCCATGTGGTGCTCTTCCAACAACAATACCTTTAAATTTTTCACCCTTTGAAGTTGTAATAACAAGTTCCTGAGAAACCAAAGCATGCACCCACCATCCCCCTATTGGAAGAAGTACTAAATACCCATTTTCTAAAATTCCTCTAACTATAAATCCAACCTCATCCATATGACCTGTCATCATGATTTTAGGTGAACCCTCTTTGCCCTTCTTAAAGCCTATAATAGAACCTAAATTATCATAAGAAATTTCATCAACATAATCTTCCATCTGACTTTTCATAACTCTACTGACCTCTTTTTCACACCCTGCAATTCCATCAGCATCACAAAGATTAGCTAAAATACTCAAATCAATATAATCATCTTCAAACCTTGTTTTCAATCTCCTCCCCCCTATCTATTTTCTTCTTTAAACATTTGAATAGCGTCATTATTCAAACTTAAAATAAAATTTTCAACTGATTTTTTAAGATCCCTATAATCTTCAATATCCATAATCTCATTTGCAGTATTTAAATTTCTCCCCAAAGTTCCTGCTTTAAGAACTGGACACCCCTCTAACATCTTATGAATCCAACCTGCATCACTACCTGAAGTTCCGCAGTAAAATTGTGATTTAATATTTTTCTCCTCACATACTTCTTTATACTTATTTAGAACAGCTCTGTTTGGCATCATTGATTTATCATAATAACAAAGAACTACCCCTTTACCTAGCTTTTCATCATTTTCAGCATTTTCCTCTAAAACTTCTAAAGTGATTGCAAGATCTGGTTTTATACTATAAGTTCCTGTAAGTGCACCTCTATTTCCAACTTTATTCTGTGATATTCCGGTAAAATATAAATCAAATTCAAGATCTACATCTTTCAAGCCTTCTAAAATTTCACATAAAACAGCACAACCCATTCTTCCACTCAATGCCTTTGCACTAACTCTTTTTCCCATAAGCTCTTTAAATTCACTATTTAAAATAATTTTATTACCTATATTAACACCATTTTCTATAACTTCATCCTTAGACGAACATCCTATATCTAAAAGCAAATCATTAACTTTTTTAATCTCTTTAACCTTGCTTGTAATAATACCTAAAACTTCCTGTGTATCATCTATTCCAAAAAGAACTCTAACTCTACTATTTAAAAGACTTTTAACATCATGATTTCCTATCTCTAAAAGTTTTATAAAACCATCTTGCGTAATTTCCTTAACAAGAAATCCAACCTCATCAAGATTTGTTCCAAGCATAACTCTCTTAGCATTTTGATTTTTGCTTTTTTTAATTCCCATAATCGAACCAAGGTTATCATACTTAACTTCTAAATCATATTTTTCAAAGTGCTCTTTAAGTTTTTTTGAAACTTTTGCCTCATATCCTGAAAGCCCATCAATCTCTGAAAACTCTTTTAATAAAACTAAATCTTCCATATCTTTCACCCCTTAATTATTTAGCAAGTCTATAAATTGCACTCGCAAATATTTTTGTATTTAAAACTATATCTGAAAGTTCCATATATTCATTTGGATTATGTGAAATCCCTTTTTGCCCTGGGAAAGATGGCCCAAATGGTACTATCCCACTAATAGCCTTTGCATATGTCCCCCCTGTTGTTGTAACAGGTGTTCCATCAAGCCCTGTGTTTTCTTCATATGCTTTTTGCATCTGCCTAACCATAAAACAATCTTTTTCAAACTTAACTACCTCGTAATTTAAATCTAAAACAAGCTTTACTCCCTCTGGCATTTTATCTTCAATTTTTTTTGTAATTTCATCAATTGTAAAAGCTGGTGTATAACTTATAACAAATGAAAACCCTAAATTATCATCATCATTTTCAAACTTAAAATTCCTAAGCTGTGTAATTCCAAACTCTTCATCCTCTACATCAAGACCAAACTTCTCACCTTTACTTGAACTTTGTAGAAAATAATTAGTTATAAAATCAAAATATCCATTAAAAATATTTCTATCTCTATTATCTAAATCTGCTAAAAGTCTATAACAAGCTCGCCCTCTTTCCCCATAAACAACAGGATACTTACAATCTGGAGTAAATCCCATGATTGGTGGCTTTTCTTTAGTTAAGTAATATTCTAAATCCTTAAAACCACTTTCTTCATCAGTTCCAAAAACTATTCTTACTGGCTTTACTAGCTTTGCACCGCTCTCTTTTATCGCATACAAAGCATATAAAGCACTCATAATTGGTCCTTTATTATCAAGAACACCTCTGCCAAAAATTTTCCCATCTTTTATAACACCAGAAAAAGGTTCATCACTCCACCCTTCTCCAGTTTCAACTACATCAAGATGTCCAAAAATCCCAACATAATCTTCCCCATCACCATACTGTGCATATCCCATATATCCATCTATATTCTTAGTTTTAAACCCTAACTTCTCTGCAATTTCAAGTGCTTTTAATAAAGCATTATTAACCTCTTCTCCAAAAGGCTTCCCATCCTTTGCTTCGCTCTCTAAGCTAGGAATTTGAACTAACTCCACAATTGAATTAAATAACTCATCTTTAAAACTATCTATTTTCTCATTGAAAACTTCTCTCATAAAAAAATCCTCCCATTTACCTATTCACCCTTTATAAAACTTTTTATATCATATTTAAAATTAACCTCTTAATAAAAAAGGCTTGCACAAGCTCTTTTAACTAAAGCATGTGCAAACCTAATATATTAATAACAAATTTTTTCTTTTAAATCTTTACAATCCGCTTTATCATACATCTCTTTAGCTAAAACACATATATTATTTAAAGAATCACTCAATCCAATACCACCTTTTTTAGGCATTTTAACAATATTGATTTTATCTTTAAATGCTGTGATTACATCTGAATTTTGCTCTGCCATAGCACAAAGAGCAGGAATATCTGTTTTAGAATTTATTTCTTCTGTTAAAACTGCACTCATTTTAGCAAATCCTTTATAATCATAAGCAGGTCCACAAACTACAACATCAGGCTTAATTTTATTTACCATAGCAACCATTTTTTGTTTAACCATATCTGTATTAGCATCAAAGAAAGCATCTCCACAATATAAAGTTGCACAAACTTTTCCTGATACTTTATTTAAAGCTGGCTCAAGCATTGAAGCTGAACCCATAGCAGTAGTTTTTCCACCAAGAGCTTGCATAGCATTCTCTTTTCCACCCATACCAGCCTGAATTTGATCAAAAATTAATAATACTTTCATAACGCCCTCCTAATTTTATAAATCATCAAATGATAAATCTTCTAATGATAATTCATCAAGTTCTGAATCTTGCTTTTGATCTGCAGCTTCAGCTTCTTCTTTAAGATACTTGTGATCAAGTATTCTAATAAATGGATAGTAAATTAAACATCCAAGTACTAAAAGCCCAATCTGCCATGCTGAAGCTACTAAACTACCTGTTGAAAGATATCCTGAGAACCCTATAGGAGTTGTCCATGGTAATGCAACACCATTAGTTTTAGGAAGTATTCCTGCCATTGTGGCAAAGGTTGATAATGTAATATTCATAGCTGGAACTCCAATGAATGGAATTATTATAATTGGATTTAAAACTATTGGAAGTCCAAAGATAATTGGCTCATTAATTCCAAAGAAACCAGGAACTAATGAAAGTTTTCCAAGTTGCTTAATTCTTTGTGACTTACAGAATAATACCATTACTATAACAAGTGAAAGTGTACTTCCTCCTCCACCGTAGTTTGTAAAGAAGTTACCAAATGAACTTGTAAATATATTAGGAAGCTCTGCCCCTGCTTGGAAAGCTTCTAAATTTTCCATTGTAAGAACTTTTGAAATTGGTTCAAACACTGTATTTGCAACAGCTGGCCCATTTATACCAAAGAACCAGAATGTAGAACATGCAACTGTATATAAAAGTTGTGCTCCAAGTGTATTCCCCGCTCCTTGAAGTGGTGTTTGTAAAACTTCAAATATAAAGTTATGTGCTGTTTCATATGATGTAAATTCAAACCCTATTCTAATAAAGAAGAAAGTAAGCATAACTATCGCACTTGGGATTAAAGCTGCAAATGAGTTAGCAACTGCTGGTGGAACCCCATCTGGCATTTTGATTGTCCAACCCTTTTTTACAACCCAGTTAAAAATGTAAACTGATGTAAGTGAAACTATAAGAGCTAAGAAAATACCATTTGAACCTATAAATTCAAACCCTAAAGCACTTATTTTCTCCTCACCATCAATACCTTGATAAGCAATTCTTGTAGGCATAAGTATTAAAAATGATACTATTGCAACTCCTGCCCCCTGTATTGCGTCTCCCTTTAATTCTCTTGTATATGCATACCCTGTACCCATACAACTTAAAAGAGCAATAACATTAAAAGTAGCTCTTGATACATTAGTAAACCATGACTGCCATCCTTCACCAAGAATTGGTGTCCAAAACTCTGCCCATCCTTCAATTGGGAAGTTAGCAATAAGTAAGAATATAGAACCAACTATAATAAGAGGTGTTGTTATAAGGAAACCATCTCTTATAGCT
>JBOGAY010000166.1:0-22448 GCA_051655925.1 Sarcina sp.
AAACATTAATATCCATAAATACCTCCTATAATTATTAACTATTAATTATAATAATATATATATTTTTTTGTCAACATAATGTATCTTCTTGCATATATATTAACCATATAAAAATTTTTTATTTTAAGGGGTGTTTTGAATTTTGTCTTTCTTAATTTCAAATTATAATAATCCATTACTAAAAAAAATATATGATAATTTAAAATCAAATAATAAATCAATAAATTTCTTAGATGAAAATATGTCATCTAAATCAATTAAAAATTTCATTCTAAAAAATAATATAAATGTTATCATACATACTGATACTATATATGATATTGATGAATGCGAAAAACTTAATTCACAAGCAATTATCATCAATAAAAACATAACTAAAACTTTAGTTGATATATGCAATAATTTTAATATAACTTTAGTTTATCTATCTTCTCAAGAAGTTTATGGTGAAAACAATTCTGAAATTTCTTCTGAAATTTCAGAATGCAATCCTGCAAATATTATTGGTAAGTCTCAAAAAATTTGTGAAGATATTATTTCAAATTCACTTGAAAAATTTTTTATTTTAAGATTATCATGGGTTTTTGGAACAGAAAAATGCTATATTAAACAAATTATAAGAAATGTTAAGACTCCTTTAATTTTTTCAAGCGAAAAAATTATAAATCCTACACCTATAAATTACATTATTGATACTATACTTACAATTACATTAACAAATAAATTTGGAATATATAATTGTTCAACTTCAAATAATTGTTCAAAACTTGAATTTACTAAGTTTATTTTTAAAATAATAGCTTATCCAAAAGAAGTTTTACCTTTTCCAAATGAAATACTTCAAAAACTCACAAAAACAGCTAATAATTCTGCACTCAATACAAATCTACTAAAAAATACTTTTGGTATAAATATTCCTAATTATGAAACTGAAGTAATCAAATATATTAATTCAAATTTTAATTAATATTTAAATGAGATGATTTTTCATCTCATTTTTAAAATAAAGATATTTGTTGATTTACCTTTCCCTCTAATGTAGATATTGTAAGCCCTAATAATCTTAAAGGTTTCTTTACATTTATTTTTTCAAATAATTCTAAAGCTTTTTTGCGCAAGTCTTGTTTTTCTTCTATGAAATCAGGATATGTTTTACTCTTAGTATGTATTTCAAAATCATTTGTTTTAATTTTTATTGTAAGTGTTTTTCCTTTCAAATTATTTCTCTCAAGATAATGATAAATTTCCTCAACATAAATATCAATATATTTAAAGAAGATATCTTTATTAAATATATCTTCTTTAAAAGTGTTTTCCTTACCAAATGATTTTCTACCGTAATGATTTATTACTTCTCTATCATCTATCCCTCTGATTCTAAGATATATCTCCTCTCCTATTTTTCCAAAAGAATCAACAAAAAAATTTTTAGATAACCCATACATATCTTTAACTTTAAAAACTCCCATACTCTTAAATTTTTCAACTGACTTTTCCCCTATTCCATGAATTTTTTCAATTTCCAAATTATTAATTATTTGTTTATAATTTTCTTTGTCTATCTTCATAATTCCATTAGGTTTATTCCATTCTGATGCAAGTTTTGCAAAAAACTTATTATAAGATATTCCAACTGACATTGTAATTCCTACTTTTTTTCTAATTATACTTTTTAAATTCAATGCAAACTTTATAGGATCTTCATTTAAATTTGTAATATCTATATAAGCCTCATCAATACTTACTTTTTCTATTTTATCTGCATATTCAGTAAAAACACTAAAAATTTCTTTTGATATTTCTTGATATCTATAATGCCTAACTGGTACAACCACTAAATTCGAACATAAAGATTGAGCTATATAAATTGGCATAGCCGATTTAATACCATATTTTCTTGCCTCATAAGAACAAGTTGTAACAACACCTCTATCTGATAACCCTCCAACAACAACAGGCTTTCCTCTTAAACTTTTATTGTCTAAAATTTCTACTGCTGCAAAAAAAGCATCCATATCTACATGTAATATAACTTTTTCCATCATCTAATTTACCTCCTTACTAAAAAAAGAAGAGTAAGGATAACCTTACTCTAAAATATTATTCTTCCTCTTCTGCTACAAGTTCATACAGCTCTGTCGCTCTATCAGTATACATAATACCTTCCAAATGATCTATCTCATGTAAAAAACATCTTCCTAGCAGTCCATCAGCTTTATAGTTCATAAGTTCTCCATTTTCGTTTAAAGCTTCTACTTCAACTTTAACAGGTCTTTCAACCAAACCTTCATGCATAACAAAACTTAAGCACCCTTCGTAATCTACTGCTGTCTTCTTTGAAGTTTTAATAATTCTAGGGTTAATTAAAACATATCTATTAATTCCATCTTGGAAATCTATTAATGTTACTCTTTTATTTACACCAATTTGTGGTGCAGCAAGTCCTATTCCTTCAACTGTTGCAAGTGTATCCTCTAAATCTTTTAACAATCCTTTTATTTCATTAACATCTTTTACCTCTTCTGATACTTTTTTAAGACGTTCATCTCCTAATTGTATAATCCTTTTTACAGCCATTTAATCTGCTCCTTTCAAACCTATTGTGTAACTATATCCATAATATATAATTATATTTCCTAATAACTTATTACTTCTATTAAAGCATATTTTCATATATTTTTCATTACATAATTTATTGAAAAATAACAAATTATCTAATTCATTCTAAACTATATTGCCTAATATCTCTATGCACTTATCTATTTCATTATATGATATATTAAGCGGTGGTAATAATCTTATTGTGGATTTTCCAGCTGTTAATAGCAATAAACCATTTTCAATAGCTTTATCTATATAACTGCTTAGCTCCCCCTTAACTTCAATCCCTACCATTAACCCTTTTCCTCTAATTTCAACAATATTCTCATTATTTAATTGATTTAACTTTTTAAATAAATATTTACTTTTTTCATTTATTTCATTTAAAAATTTATCACCTAAAAACTTTTCTACAACTACATTTGCAACTCCTGTTACAAGTGGATTTCCACCAAATGTTGAACCGTGATCACCAATTCCTATTGTATATTCTGTTTTTTCATTACATAAAATAGCTCCTATAGGAACTCCTCCTCCAAGCCCTTTTGCAAGGGTCACAATATCTGCTGTTACTCCAAAACTTTCATAACTCAAAAAAGTTCCTGTTCTTCCAACGCCTGTTTGAACTTCATCAACTATCAAAAGAATATCTTTCTCTCTACATATTTCATAAACATCTTTTACAAAGTTTATATCTAATGGAAAAACTCCCCCTTCTCCTTGTACCGGTTCTAAAATTATTGCACACACACTTGCGTCAAGCTTTGACTTCAAACCTAAGATATCATTTCTATTAAAATATTTAAATCCAGTTGGAAATGGATGAAAATACTTATGAAACTTTTCTTGACCAGTTGCCATTAAAGCTATTAATGTTCTACCGTGAAATGAATTATTTAAAGTTAATATCGTTCCTCTTCCTTCTCCATATTTATCAAAACTATATTTTCTTGCTATTTTAATTGCTCCCTCATTACTTTCCGCACCTGAATTCGAGAAAAATACTTTTTTCATTTTAGTTATCTTCACTAAATTTTCTGCTAAATTTATAGCATTTTCATTTAAATATATATTAGATACATGTAATAATTTTTTTGCTTGATTTTCTATTACTTCTACTATTTCACTATTAGCATGTCCTAAACAATTAACACCAATTCCTGATGTAAAATCTAAATACTTCTTTCCTTTTTTGTCATATAAATAACTTCCCTTACCTTCTACAAAAGAAATATCTTTAAATCCATATGAATTTACAATATATTTTTTATGTTTTTCTCTATCACTCATTTTCATTTTCATCCCCAATCTCGATCATAGTCCCAATACCTGTTTCAGAAAACAACTCTAAAAGTATTGTATGTGGAATTCTTCCATCAATAATATGTGCTCTTTCAACTCCTTGTTCTAAAGCATCAATGCAGCATTCTATTTTTGGGATCATTCCACCTTTAATAATTCCATCATTAATTAACCTATATAAATTTTTCTTATTTATATTAGAAATCAAAGTATCATTATCTTCAATATCAAGCAAAAGTCCAGGAACATCGGTCAATAATATAATTTTCTCCGCTCCAATTGCTGCTGCTATTTTAGCTGCTGCTATGTCTGCATTTATATTATATATATTTCCCTCCTCACCAAGCGCTACTGTGGCAACTACGCTTATATAATCATTTTGTAATGAATCTAATATTACCTTAGAGTTTATATTTGTAATTTCTCCAACATATCCAAGATCAATCTCACTATTTTTTTTTTCACTTTTTATCATATTTCCGTCAATTCCACATAATCCTATAGCATTTCCACCATTATTATTTATAAGTGTAACGAGTTCTTTATTTACTTTCCCTGCTAAAACCATTTGAACTACTTCCATTGTTTCTTTATCTGTGTAACGTAGCCCATCTATAAACTCTGGCTTTTTGCCCAGCTTTTTAAGTACTTTATCAATATCAGGTCCTCCACCATGCACTAAAACAACTTTGATCCCTACACAACTCATAAGAATTATATCCTTTATGACAGCCTCTTTTAATGTTTTATTCTTCATTGCATTTCCACCATATTTTACAACTATTACTTTATTATTATATTCTTGAATATATGGTAATGCCTGAATTAGAGTATTTGCCTTATCTAAATTACTGATTTTCATAGTTTATAGCCCCCTTTAAAATTCCTCTATTAAAACCAATAAATCTTAAGTTCTATAATCTCCATTTATTCGCACATATTCGTAACTTAAATCACACCCAAACGCATATCCATCAAAATTTCCATTATTTAAATTAATAATAATACTTACTTCTGCATCCTCTAATATTTCTTTTGCCCTCTCTTCACTAAATTCAACAGGCTCGCCTTTTTTAAAAAGTTCTATATATCCCTTTGAACTTTCAAATGCTATTTCTATTTTATTAGGTTCAAAACTTACACCACTATATCCTAATGCGCATAAAATCCTTCCCCAATTTGCATCATTTCCAAAAACGGCAGTTTTAACTAAATTTGATTGTATAACACTCTTCGCTAAAATAACAGCCTCCTCTTCAGAATTGCATCCATTCACTCTACACTCAATTAGTTTTGTTGCACCTTCCCCGTCTTTAGCAACAAGTTTTGCGAGTTCCATTAAAACAAAAGTTAATCCTTCTAAAAACTCTTTATAAGCATCATCTTCTTCCTTAATCAAAAGATTTTCAGCTTGTCCATTAGCTAAAACCAAAATACTGTCATTAGTGCTTTGATCACCATCTACACTAATTCTATTAAATGTTTTTTCTGTTGCTATTTTTAAAGCTTTTTCGAGACACCCTTTATTTATATTTATATCTGTTGTAACAAATGCAAGTGTTGTTGCCATATTAGGATGTATCATTCCAGACCCCTTTGCCATTCCTCCAATTGTTACAATTTGATTTCCTATATTAAATGATACTGCTATCTCTTTTTTTATAACATCCGTAGTCATGATAGCTTCTCTTGCATATATATTTCCTTTTTTATTTAGACCTTTGACTAAATTATCAATTCCATTCTCAATACTCTCTATATTTAACGGAACTCCTATTACTCCTGTTGATGCTACTAAAACTTCTTCTTTTTCTATATTGCAAGCTATTGCTATTAACTCTGACATTTTAAAAGCTTTATCAATTCCATCTTTTCCTGAACAAGTATTAGCATTTCCACTATTTATAATAATTGCTCTAGCATTTCCATCCTCAAGATGTTTTTTGCATACAGTAATAGAATTTCCTTTAATTATATTTTGAGTATATACGCCTGTACCAACTGCTAGAACTTCTGAATAAATTAAAGCTAAATCCAATTTTTCTTTTCTTTTTTTCAATCCACAATGTATCCCAGATGCTAAAAAACCTTTCGGCTCTGTAACTCCACCTTTTAACACTTTCAAAAATTTCGCCCCCTTAAAAAATTCTAGGAATCATATCAATTCCAATATCTTCATTAAATCCTAAACGTATATTCATATTTTGAATTGCTTGTCCTGCTGCACCCTTTACCATATTGTCTATAGTTGAAATAATAATACATCTATTACATCTTTCATCTTTATGAACTGATATATGACAATAATTAGAGTTTCTTACTCCCTTTATACTCGCACTTTTTCCAAATTCTAAAACTTTTACAAATTTTTCTTTCTTATAAAATTCTGTATAAATATTATGAATATCCATAACAGTTAAATCTTTTTTTAAATCAAAATAAATTGTAGATAAAATACCTCTGTTTATTGGTAAAAGATGCGGTGTAAAACTTATCGCATAATTTTCATTTGAAATATCATTTAAAACTTGCTCAATTTCAGGAATATGTCTATGAACCCCACCAATCTCATAAGGTTTTAAATTTTCATTACAATCAATATAATGTGTATTATCATTTGCAACTCTGCCGGCTCCTGTTACACCAGACTTAGCATCTATTATAATACTGCTCTCTTTTACTATATCCTTTAAAATTGCTGGTGCAAGACCAAGTGATATACTAGTTGGATAACACCCCGGATTAGCAATTATACTTTGATTTTTCATCAAATTTCTGTGTAATTCAGGAATACAATATATTGCATCTTCATGAAGACTTGAATTTTCATAGTCCTTTTTATAGAACTCCTTATATTTTTCTTCACTCTTAAGTCTAAAATCTGCTCCAATATCTATTAAAATTTTATTTTTTTCTTTTATTTTAATTGCTATTTTTTCACTTAATCCATGAGGAAGTGCCGCAAATATAACACTTGCTTTCTTTATTACGTCATCTTCATTTTCACAAATTAAATTACTTACTCCTTGAAGATTACTATATATATCTGAAATGTTGCTTCCTACAAAACTTTTTGAGCTTATTCCTACCACCTCTACTTTTGGATGTCTTAATAAATACTCCAAAAGTTCAACTCCTACATAGCCGGTAGCCCCAATTATACCAACTGTAATCATATTACTTCTCTCCTAAAACGCTCTTTTTTTCTTTTATATATTGATTTAATTCATCAACTCTTTTTTTTGTTTGCTTTGAACTAGGTCCACCTATTGCATTTCTACTTTCTACACAATTGACTAAATCTATTGCCTCAAATGCATCTTCAGTAAATATATCTGAAAATTCTTTCATTTCTTCTAAAGTTAAATCTTCTAAAGCTTTATTTTTTTCTATACAATAAAATACCATCTCTCCAAGAATTCTATGTGCATCTCTAAATGGAATTCCACACTTAACTAAGTAATCCGCAAGATCAGTTGCATTAATAAATCCTGCTTTACATGATCTTCTCATATTTTCCTCTTTAACTTTCATAGTTTTAATCATGTTTGAGAAAATAGAAATACATAATTTGAATGTATCTACTGCATCAAAAATAAGTTCTTTATCTTCTTGCATATCCTTATTATATGCAAGTGGTAAAGACTTCATCATACTTAGAAGTGCCATTAAATCTCCATATACTCTTCCGCATTTACCTCTTACAAGCTCTGCAACATCTGGATTTTTCTTTTGAGGCATTATAGATGAGCCAGTAGAATATGCATCATCTAACTCAACAAATGAAAATTCAGATGTACACCATAATATTACCTCTTCACTAAATCTTGATAAATGCATCATTGCTATACTAATATTACTAGCAAGTTCTAAAACAAAATCTCTATCTGATACAGCATCTATACTATTCATACACACTCTATCAAATCCTAATAAGTTTTGAACTCTTTCTCTATCAATAGGATAAGTTGTAGTTGCTAATGCACCACTTCCAAGTGGTAGACTATCCATTCTCTTGTAGCAATCTTCTAACCTTTCAAAATCTCTTTTAAACATCTCTGAGTAAGCTAAAATATGATGTGCAAATGTTATAGGTTGTGCTCTTTGAAGATGAGTATATCCCGGCATAATAGTATTAACATTTTCTTTTGCTTTTTCTGATAAAATACCCTGAAACCTCAAAATTTCTTTCTGCAAGTCTTTTACTTGATTTTTCAAATACATTCTTGCATCAAGTGCAACCTGATCATTTCTACTTCTTGCTGTATGTAATCTCTTACCTACATCACCTATCTCATTTATAAGTAGTGTTTCGATATTCATATGAATATCTTCTTGATTTTTTGAAAGTTCAATTTTTCCCCTCTCTATTTTTTCTAAAATTATATCAAGTCCTTCTTTTATCATATCAGAATCCTCTTTTGATATGATATTACATTCTCCAAGCATTGTTACATGTGCCTTACTTCCTAAAATATCTTCTTTATACATTCTATAATCTATATGAATTGATGAATTAAAATCATTCAACTCATCACTAACTTCTTTTTGAAATCTTCCTGACCATAACTTCATAAGTTCTCACCTACTTCCTTTAAAATTTAACTTCCCCTATAACTTAGGAGAAGCTAAGAATTTTATTTAAAATAATTATTTCTTTTTTTTGCAACTACTTTTGTTGGTAAGCCAAAAAGATTTATAAATCCTTCCGAATCTTTTTGATTATAAACTTCATCTTCATCAAATGTAGCTATTTCCTCATCATAAAGAGAATACTCTGATGCTATTCCAGCAGTTATTATATTTCCTTTATAAAGTTTTAAAATTATATCTCCTGTAACAAACTCTTGTGTTGTATCAACAAATGCCATTAATGCTTCTCTAAGCGGTGTATACCATTTTCCGAAGTACACCATTTCTCCAAGTTTTTGACTAACAGCATCTTTATAATGCATAGTATCTCTATCAATCGTAAGAGTTTCTAATTCTCTATGAGCATAATATAAAATACTTCCACCTGGTGTTTCATATACACCTCTTGATTTCATTCCAACAAGCCTATTCTCAACTAAATCAACTATTCCTATTCCATTTGCTCCACCAATTTCATTTAGCTTTTGAATAATCTCAACAGCTCCATATTCCACACCATCTATTTTGGTAGGAATACCTTTTTCAAAGCTAAGTTTTATATAAGTTGCTTTATCCGGAGCTTTTTCAGGACTTACACCAAGTTCTAAAATCTCATCATAATTTGGTTCATTCATAGGATTTTCTAAATCTAGTCCTTCGTGACTAAGATGCCATAAATTTTTATCCTTACTATAACTTGTTTCTTTCGTCAGTGGTAAATCTATGTTTCTTGCTATTGCATATTCTATTTCTTCATCTCTTGATTTTATATCCCAAATTCTCCAAGGAGCTATTATCTTCATATCTGGCGCAAAAGCTTTTATAGCCATTTCAAATCTAACTTGATCATTTCCTTTTCCAGTACATCCATGAACAATTGCATCAGCACCTTCTTTTTTTGCAATCTCAACTAATCTTTTTCCTATTAATGGTCTTGCAAATGCTGTTCCTAGTAAATATTTATTTTCATAAAGTGCATTTGCCTTTAAACAAGGAAAAATAAATTCTTTTACTAGTTCTTCTTTTAAATCCTCTATATATAATTTACTTGCACCTGTTTTCAATGCTTTTTCATGTAAAGGTTCAAGTTCTTTACCTTGACCTACATCTCCTGCAACCGCAATGATTTCACACCCATAATTTTCTTTTAACCACGGGATTATTATTGATGTATCTAATCCTCCTGAATATGCTAATATGACTTTTTTTAAAATTTGCACCTCAATCACCTTCCAATATTTGTAAATATAAAACAATTATATATATAAATTCATAAAAATACAAGTTTTATTTATATTTATTCATTTTATAATTGTTTTAACCTCTTTTCGTTAAAATATATGCATATAAAGTTTTTTTTATGCAATTTTTGAATGCAAAAAAAGCTTACTCAAAAGAGTAAACTTCCTTTTTTCTATTCTCCTTGATTTAAACACACTGAAAATATATGACACTTATTTTTTTCATTACTTTCTTCTGAAAGTATTTCATACTTTTTCACTAAAGTTCTCATTTCTAAATCAAACTCTTTAAATAAAGCTTCATCAATACACATATCCCTAAAAATAACTGAAATAGCATTATTTTCATTATTATGATCTACTTTTTTCATAAGCGTATCTATAGATTTTTCTTTAGATTTATCATAATATTCATTTACTATGTTAAGTATTTGAGATTTATAAACCTTTTTGGTCTGTTTATTTATCTCCTCGGCTTCAATAACAAAATTTTCTGCTGTCAAATAATAATATTTAGCTATTATTCCCTTAATTTCTTTAGTTCTAACTAACTCTAAAATCCCAACCCTTTCTAACTTTTTTATATGGTAATGAACTTTAGCCGGTACCTCACCTAAATAATCTGCAATCTCTTTAACCGTTGCAGCTTCCTTAGTATTTCTCAAAAAGCTTATTATTCTAAGTCTATACGGATCTGAATAAGCTTTTATTTGATCAATACCAATAAGTTTCATAACTTCCTTCATAAACATTCCCCCTATATTTGCTAGAACTTGAAAACCTTTCCTAAATTATAACATATTTGTAAATTAAATAACATAATTAATAAGCAAAAAAATTCTATTATTAAAAAGTTTTTTATATTCGTATATAACTTGTATATTTCAAAAAAAAGATATCCCAATAAATTGGGATATCTTTTTAAGCTCTTTCTTGAATTATTGATTTAACTTTCATAAGTCTAGTTAGAGCAGATCTTTCATTTTCGTCGAGTTTCATTCTGATAAATCTGATTGTTTCTTTTAATTGTGGAATTGTCATATACTCTAAAGCATTAACTCTTCTTCTAGTCTTCTCTATTTCATCTGCCATTAACTGACATGACTTCTCTACTTCTGCTAGCTCTAAAAGCTTTGGTAAAATACCATACAACTTTCCAATAGCATCGTCAAGTTCTGCTGAAGTATTAGCAAATCCATACGGGTATATACTTCCTTCATCACCTTCAAGCTCTCTTTTGAAGTTCATCATAGGAACATTAACACTCATTATGTTTTTATTACTAACTTCTACTTTGATATTGTCTTTAGGATATGATATAGCTTCTTCTAGAAACTCTGAACTCATTCCTGCTCTCGCCATTACAAAATCCTTTAAAGAACCACCAAGTTCTTCTTCAACATCTTTTCTTAACTGGTTATTAAATTTAACAAGGTCGATGAATTGTCTTACCAATTCATCTTGCTTGTCTTTTAATAACTTGTGCCCCCTAGTAGCTGTAACAAGTCTTTTCTTTAGCTTTGAAAGCTCCATTCTAGTAGGATTGACATTTAGTTTTTGTGCCATACTCTACTCATCCTCTCCTGCAGGCATATACTTTTCAAGATATTCATCTCTGATTCTCTTAAGCTCTGTCTTAGGTAATATTTTAAGAAGTTTCCATCCAAGTTGTAATGTATCTTCTATTGATCTATTTGTTGTAAAACCTTGTGATACATATTCTTTTTCAAATGCTTCAGCAAATTTAGCATAAGCTTTATCTGCATCTGAAAGTGCACTTTCACCAAGGATAGCTGCAAGTTCTTTAGCTTGCTTACCTTGTGCATATGATGAGAATAATTGGTTCATTGTATCAGCATGATCTTCTCTAGTTTTCCCTTTACCAATACCTTTATCCTTAAGTCTTGAAAGTGATGGTAAAACGTCTATTGGAGGCATTATTCCTTTTGTATAAAGTTCTCTTGAAAGAATAATTTGTCCCTCTGTGATATATCCTGTTAAGTCAGGAATTGGGTGAGTTTTATCATCCTCTGGCATTGTTAATATAGGAATTTGTGTAATTGACCCTTCCTTACCAACAAGTCTTCCAGCTCTTTCATATAAAGTTGAAAGGTCAGTGTATAGATATCCTGGGTATCCTCTTCTTCCTGGAACCTCTTTTCTAGCTGCTGAAACTTCTCTTAAAGCTTCACAGTAGTTTGTGATATCTGTCATGATAACAAGTACGTGCATACCTTTTTCATATGCTAAGAATTCAGCTGCTGTAAGAGCCATTCTTGGAGTAGCTATTCTCTCGATAGCTGGGTCTGAAGCAAGGTTCATGAATAACACTGAGTTATCAATAGCTCCTGTGCTTTCAAATTCTTCTACAAAGAATTCAGCTTCTTCGAATGTTATACCAATAGCTGCAAACACAACTGCGAATTTTGTATCTGAATTTAAAACTTGCGCTTGTCTAGCAATTTGAGCTGCAAGTTGTGCATGTGGAAGACCAGCTCCTGAGAAAACAGGAAGCTTTTGTCCTCTAACAAGTGTATTAAGACCATCTATTGCAGAAATACCTGTTTGAATAAACTCTGAAGGGTAGTTTCTTGCAACTGGATTTATAGCCTCACCATTGATATCAAGTCTTGCTTCAGGAATTATTTTTGGACCATTATCTTTTGGTTTACCCATTCCATCAAAGACTCTTCCAAGCATATCTTCTGATACTGCAAGCTCAAGTGGTCTTCCTAAGAATCTAGCTTTTGTTCCTTTTATGTTGATTCCTGAAGAACCTTCGAAGATCTGAACCATTGCCTTATCTCCATTAACCTCAAGAACTTTACCTCTTCTTAACTCACCAGTTTGAAGTTCTATTTCAACTAATTCATCATATTTAACACCTTCAACACCTTCAACGGCCATTAAAGGTCCAACAACTTCTGTTACTGTTCTATACTCTTTAAGCATCAAGAACTCCTCCTTCGTTAATTAATTCATCTATCGCTGCTTTTAAATCTACTAAAACATCATCAATTTTTGATATTTCTGTTTCAGGGATATATTTACTTCTTGCAATTCTATCTCTTACTTCAAGATTTAATATCTTATCTAAGTAAACTCCAGCTTCTAAAGCTCTTTCTGCTTCATCTTGGAATGCAGTTACAACTTTTAGCATTTTATATTGTTTATCAAGTGATGAATAAGTATCCACTTCGTGGAAAGCATTTTGTTGTAAGTAGTCTTCTCTGATTGACTTAGCAACTTCAAGCTTTAATCTATCACCCTCTGATAATGCATCTATACCAACAAGTCTAACAATCTCTTGAAGGTTAGCTTCTTCTTGTAATAATGCCATAGCTTCTGTTCTGATTTTTGACCAGTCATCAGCTACATTTCCATCCATCCATTTACCCATCTTATCAAGATATAATGAATATGAACTTAACCAGTTAATTGATGGGAAGTGTCTCTTATAAGCAAGTTGTGCATCAAGTCCCCAGAATACTTTAACTATTCTAAGTGTTGATTGAGTAACTGGCTCTGAGATATCTCCTCCTGGAGGTGATACAGCTCCGATAGCTGTTACAGCTCCTTGTCTTCCTTCTTTACCAAGAGTGATAACTTTACCTGCTCTTTCATAGTAATCAGCAAGTCTTGATCCAAGATATGCTGGGTATCCTTCATCTCCTGGCATCTCTTCAAGTCTACCAGACATCTCTCTTAAAGCCTCTGCCCATCTTGATGTTGAGTCAGCCATGATTGATACTGAGTATCCCATATCTCTGAAGTACTCAGCGATTGTAATACCTGTGTATATTGAAGCCTCTCTAGCTGCAACTGGCATGTTTGATGTATTAGCTATAAGAACTGTTCTTTTCATAAGACTTTGTCCTGTTTTAGGGTCTTTAAGTTCTGGGAACTCATTAAGAACGTCTGTCATCTCATTTCCACGCTCTCCACATCCAACATAAACAACTATCTCAGCATCTCCCCATTTAGCTATTTGGTGTTGAACTACTGTTTTACCAGCTCCGAATGGTCCTGGTACTGCAGCTGCTCCACCTTTTGCAACAGGGAAGAATGTATCTACAACTCTTTGTCCTGTTGTCATTGGCTCAACTGGATTTAATTTTCTTGCATATGGTCTACCTTTTCTTACAGGCCATTTTTGCATTAATTTAACTTCTCTATCACCTTTTGAAGTTTCTACTATAGCAACAACTTCATCAACTGTGAATTCACCAGCTTTAATTTCTTTAATTTTACCTTCAATTCCATAAGGAATCATTATTCTTTGCTCAACTACTGGAGTTTCTTGAACAGTTCCGATTACATCTCCACTTTCAACTTCATCTCCAACTTTAGCTGTAGCAACAAATTGCCATTTCTTTTCTCTGTTTAATGATTTAACCTCAACACCTCTTGTTAAGAAGTTAGTTCCTGCTGCTTTAAGGAAAGCATCAAGTGGTCTTTGTATTCCATCAAACATTGATTCTATAAGTCCAGGTCCAAGCTCTACTGATAGAGGCTCTCCTGTTGTTATTACTGGATCCCCAGGCCCAATTCCTGATGTTTCTTCATAAACCTGAATAGAAGCTTTATCTCCTCTCATTTCTATGATTTCACCTATAAGACCTTTTTCTCCAACTTTTACTACGTCAAATATATTCGCTTCGTCCATTCCCTCAGCAACAACTAGAGGTCCTGCAACTTTTACAATTCTTCCGATTTTCAAGCTATCCAACCTACCTTCCTATAAAATATTAACACCAACTGCTTTTTCTACGTTATCTGAAATTCTCTTTGATCCGATATTTAATGTTCCCTGATTACTTGGAATTAATATAACCGCAGGAAGCAATTTTTTATTATATCTTTCTATAGTTTCTTCTATATCTTTAGCAACGTGCTCTGTTATAAAAATAACTGCATAATCTGTCATTGCTAGTCTATCAACTGTTTTTCTTGCTTCTTCTGCTTCAACTACTGGAAATACATCCACTCCTAAAGCCTTGAAAGCTAAAACTGAATCCTTATCTCCAACAACTCCAACCTTTTTATACATATGCATCACGCAGCCTTTCTCTTATTACTTCTTCAGCAATATTATTAAGCTTTCCAACCATTATAGTTCTTATCTGCTTAATTTCATTTTCCTTAGCATATACATAAGCTAAAACTGGCATAGGTCCTGATGTTATATACTTAGCATCCTTCATCATGCCCATTATATAATTATCTATTAATTTTTCTAATGTACTTACTGATCCACTTGCTGTGAAATCAGCTATTCCTTCTTTTAATAAACTTTCATAATTTGTATGAGCAAGCTTTACTGGAATATTTTCATTAGATTCATTTAATAGCATTACTAATTTATCTTTATCTATGCTACCACCTTGAACTAAAACATCTAAGAAGAAATCTTTGTTCTTTTTCTGTTTCTTAACTCTAAGTAAAGTTTTTATATTTGTTAAATCTGCAAAAGCTGTAACATATTTATCAATTCCTGCATGATTTACTTTCTTACCTAAGTTTAAGATATTTTCAAATTGATATTTATCTATAATAGTATCCACTCTTTGTGGATCTTTATTGATTTCAAAGTCAGCGAATGTTTTTACTAAGCATTCTTTCATTAAACTGTCTAAATCTCTGTAGTAATCATTCTCTACAGCATATTTTAATTTTGATAAATCATTTGATCCTACTGGTATTAACATATAAGAAAAATCTTTATTTAAAACCTTTCCTTTAACTAATACTTTCAAATTATGATAATCATATTTTACAGCTATTAAATCTATAATCTCTTTAACAGGACATATCTTATATAAGTTGTCATACATTGCAACTAATTCTTTTGAAAGTACATCTTCATAACTCTCTGCTCTTTTAGCATCTGTTATATGAGTACTATAATCAGTTTCTTGTAAAACTCTTAAAGAGTCAATTGCTGATTTACTATCAATCATTCTATCTATCTTTGATTTATCAAGGAGTCTAGTCTCTAATACTCTAAGTCTTGGTAAAACTTGAGTAAATTGCATTTCATTCATATGATATCCTCCTTAATTAAACATTACTTGTGCTATTTCAAATTCCATTTCATCTCTTAATGAATCTACTAATGAATCAAACGTATTATTTATTTCAATTCCATCTTTTTCAATTATAAATCCACCATTAAATATTCCATTTAAATCTGAAACTTTAAGTTCACCTTTTTTGTTTGCTGAAACTAATTTAACATTTAATTCTTTAATAAACGCTTCATTAACAACATCTTTTTTATTTTCATTAACTATAATGTTTTCATCACCAATTATATTTGAGCTTAAAACTTTATTTGTTATAAACTCTTTAAACTTATCATCTGACATATTGTTTAATTCATTTTTTGCTTTTTCAAAAATATCGCTTATAACATTTTGTTTAGCAACAAGTTTATCATTTCTAACTTTTAAGTTAGCACTTGATAAAATTCTACTTTTCTTTGTTACTGCTTCTTTTTTTGATTTTTCTAGGAAGTCAGCAGCATCTTTTTTTGCTGCTGACTCCTTTTTATTTATAATTAATGTTACATTTTCATTTGCTTGTGCTATTATAGCATCTCTTTGTACTTCTGCATCTTTTTTGATTTTAGAAGTTATGTTTTCTAAGTTTGACATATATCCACTTCTCCAATCTCAACTCATATTTCAAATTTAATTATTTGATTAAAGTTGTAACTCCATTTACTAATAAGAATGAGATAACGAATCCTAATAAAGCATATGTTTCAACCATCGCTGCGAAGATGATACCTTTTGTTGTGTGCTCTGGCTTTTTAGCTAATATTTGGATACCAGCAGCTGCTGCTTTACCTTGAGCAATTCCTGACCAAAGACCTGCGATACCTACTGGTAAACATGCGAATAATAAGTACATACCTTGTGATAAATTAACACCTTTTCCTAAAGCATTGAATACTAAGAAACCTATAACGAAACCATATAATCCTTGTGTACCTGGTAACAGTTCAAGAACAAGTGCCTTACCAAATTTCTCTGGCTCTTCTGTAACAAGCCCTGCTGCTGATTGACCAACTATTCCAACTCCTTTAGCTGATCCTATTCCTGATAAACCTACTGCTAAAGCTATTCCTAAAGCTCCGAATATAACACCACCGTGTTGTGTAAAGAACGTAATCCAATTTTCCATAATTAAAATCCTCCTAAATTGCCTTCAAATTATTTATTCTTTTTTAAATTTATAAAATTATCAACTGTTTTAAATGGGTTAAATGCTCTTCCTCCACCCTCATAGAATTTTGAGAAGAACTCAACATATTGTAATCTAGCTGTATGAACATAAGCTCCTAATAATGATAATCCCATATTAAATATATGAGCTAATATGAATATTACTGGTGCGATTAAAATTGCTCCAATCCCATCTGGTAACATTCCAATTATAAGGTTAAGTGCTGCTGCTATTGATCCACCAGCAATTCCAAGTGCCATAAGTCTTGTATATGAAACAAGATCTCCAACATAGTTTGTAACTCCATAAAGTGCATATGCACCTTGTCCAAGTTTTGCTCCCATTGTTTTTTCAGCTCTACCTTGTGTTAATACAATGATTACTGATCCTGCAATTGCAAGTCCAATACCAAGAGTTTTTACAAATCCATCAGCAAGTAACATTGCAAGACCTGATAATAACATTAACCATGATCCAACATCGAAGAATGCAAATACATACTGTTTATTTCTTATAAGCATATATGCTTTTGTAAGTAAACCAAATAATATTTGTACTACTCCAAGCCCTACAGATAACATAAGCAATGTATTTGTATCTCTACCTGGATTTATAAGCCCTATTCCTAATGTTTTTTCTAAGTCTACTCCAAATGCTGTACCAAAGATTAAACCTGCTACACATGTTGCTAAACTTAACCACATAAAGAATTTAACAAAATCTCTCTTAGATTTTTCTAAGTTTAAGAATTTAAGAGCTAACATACTTCCTATAAATAAAACTAATCCATATCCAAAATCCGCAACCATAATTCCAAAGAATATCATATAAAATGGTGTAAGAAATGGTGTTGGGTCAATTTCATCGTACATAGGTAAACTATACATTTCAGTTATAGAGTCAAAAGCTGCTGCCGGTCCTTTATTTTCTAATTTTATAGGAACATTTGGTATTTCTTTTTCTTCTATTTCTTCAAAAGTAAGATAATAATTATTTTCAGATGCTTCTATCACTAAGTTTTCTAAATTTTTATTTTCCTTAGTTGGTACCCATCCCTGTATAAGAGTTATATTTTCAGTATTTAAAAAGTTTTTAGTAGCTTCTTTTCTAAGTAAACTATTTTGATAGTACTCATGTGCAAGCTCTAAATTTCTCTTCTCCTTAGTGAATTCACCAAGTGTTTTTCTGATTCCTAACTTTTTAGAATTAATTTCTTTTATTTCCGCTGTGAAATTATTAATTATTTCATTTGGAACCCCCTCTTGTTTTGACTGAAATACTGAATAACCAAATCTCTTAGTTAACTCATCTAGTCCTTCTGAATCTTTCTCAAGTGCAACCATAAATAAGTATGTATCTTGATTATTCTCAGAAACAACTTCCATGTAAACATCTTGAAACTCTTTTGTAAGTTCATCAACGAAAGCTACTCTGCTTTGCTTTGATATACTCCCTAAAAATACTTTAGTTGACTTTGTATCCTTTAATTCACCTAACGGAGCATCAAAACTTGATACTGGCTTTAAAGTTTCAATTTCACTTTCTAATCTAGTTTTTTCATTTTCTAAATTAGCAAGTTCAACTTCAATAGCCTTAACCTTTGAATAATTCTCTTCCCAGTTACTAGTTGTAACTTGTGATTCAAGTTCTTCTAAAGTTAAACTTTGCTTTCCTTCTCTTAGAGCTTTAAGCCCCCCCATCTCAGCTACATATTTTTTTAAAAATGTTAATGCTGATTTAGTTTTTGACACATTCTCTTCTATTAAAGAAGTTTCTGTATCTATTTGTGACTTTTCTAAGGTAGCTAAAACTTCATTATCTTCAATTATTGTTTCATCCTGAAGATTTATAAACTCAACTTCTGAGTTTCCTTGAAGTTTTTCAAGAAGTTTCTCTTTTTCAGAGTCAAAAGCAAGTAAGGTGAATTTATTCATTTTAACTATTGCCATGAATATTCACAATCCTCTCAATTACTAATTTAACAGCTTCATCAACCTTATCTTGTGCTGGAGCTATTATATTTTTGCAATCTTCTTTGCCCTTCGCAAACAATTTTTCTGCTTCATAGTTACCTTCATTAATTGAAGCTTGTAGAAAACCATTTGCTTCTTTTTTGGCTACATCTAAAATTTGTTTATAAATTTCATCTGCTTGTAAAGTAGCTTTTGATATTATATCTTTACTATCTTTGTTAGCTTGTACTAAAGTTTCTTTAGCATATTGCTCTGCTTTTTGAATTTCACTAATTACTTCTATCGCCAAAATTTCACCACCTTTACAAATATTATGATATATTTCTCAACACCTTAAGAGGTATTGATTAACACTTAAATATAGTATTGATTAACACTTAATCTAATTATTATTATACACAAAATGAATTTAAATTCAATAACTTATTTTACCTAATTGGCGACTTTTAGCCATTATTAACACATTGTTTTCTTTTTAGAAACTTATTTTTAATAAAAATTGACATTCACTATAAAACGAATGATAAATTTATATTTTTTGAGCCTTTATATAAATAACATTATCCCAAACTAAAGTTTCTTTAATTAAAAATTTATTTTCAAGAAGTTCTTCACATCTTAAATGATTAAATTCATAAAAAGGATTTAAATTCATCAATTGAAATTTTTTTTCAGTGCCATCTGGTAACTTCACAAAAATATTATCTCTTATAAATTCATTTTTTGTTTTTATCCTATCCCAAATATAAAGTTCACCATCTTTTTTAATAAGTTTTTCTATATTTTCTAGTAATTTATTTGAGTCTATCCTATTTAATTTTCCAAGTGAAAAAAACATTGTACAACAGTCAAACACCTCTTTACTATTTAAATCTTTCAAGTAACTTAAATTTATCTCATCACTATTTTTGCTTTTTATCAAATTATAAATAACTCCTGTTTCATCTAAACTCACATCTAAAAGATCTCCTTTTAAATCTAAATATTTTAAATTAACAACTGTTCTTTTAGGACTTATCCTCAACATTCATCCCCCCTAGAAATATATTACATTTAGTTTACATATTTTAAGTAAAAAAATCAACATATCTACTTCTTTATTTACAATATCTTTTTATTACTAGAAATAAAAGTAAACTAATTGTAATCATTACTGTTATAGCTATACCTATTACTTTTATCTTTTCTGTTATTGCTATTTTATTATTAATATCAAAGACTTTTAACATAAAACCATTTTTTTTATCTAGAATATAAAGACTCTCATCTTTTATAATAAGTTTTTCTATGTCAGCATCTTCTAAATTTAAAATTGTAGTCTGAGCACCTTCTCTTTTTAAATTAATAATGCTACCTTTGAGTTTATCGTAAATAAAAAATGAATCTTTACTACCTATTTCTCCTAATTTATCAATAGTCATTGCTCCTAATGCATTAATTTCATTATGTTGATATAACGGTGCTTTAGGTATTCTATCATGCTTTTCAATTAAAAACCTTTGCTTCTCTTTCCCTTCTTTCCTAAATCTTACTGAATTAACTGGATCACCGCCACTATAATCCGGCCAACCATACCACGCTTTTTTTTCTAATTCATATATATAATCTGTATCTCCATATAATGGTCTAGCTCCTCTATCTTCAATTCCACCAACTGTAATATATATTTTTCCTGAGCTATCAAAATCTATTCCTTCAACATTTCTAATTCCATCACCAATAAGATTTACTTCTTTTGTTTCAGGATTAACTTTTATAATACTTGCATTACCTATCCTGCTCTCTTTAATTATATAATCATCACTTAAAATCTTTTTATATGGCGAATATCCACCTGTTCCCTTAAATTTAATCTTATTTAAGGCTATTTCTTCAGTTGCTAAATCATATTGTCCATTTTTTTTCCAATTATTATCCTCCCCAACAACTCCTGAATTAGTTTTTGCTCCTATAGTTAAATAAATCTCTTTATTTTTTATTAATATTTTATTATCACTATAATCTCCCCCTGTTGGTATAGAATCTATAATTAATTTATGTCTTTTTGTTTTTAAATTGTAAGAATTTAATTTATCATCATATAGATATAAAATTTCACCATTCAAATAGGCTATATCCATTACATTAATTCCTTTTTCTTCAAAAACTATCTCCTTACTATTATCTTTATTTATTCTTACAAGCTTATTTTTTTGCGAAACATATATATTTCCATCATCATCAAATGTAAAATCCTCTCCATTCTCTAATCCCTTTGAAACAAGCTCAACTTTATATTCTTCTTGATTTAGTTTCACTCCTCCAACCTTAAAATATACAATAAAATATGAGCACCCTAAAATAGTAAATAAAATTAATACTCCAAAAAACTTTTTCATAATCCCCCTCCATTTTTATAGACTATTATTATATATGTAAAATACACAAAAAAAATTAATTACATAATATATTTTTAATAAAGAATATTTTTCCACTACATAGAATATTCTTTACTATTGAACTTTTACAAAGGTGGTGAAAATTATATCTAAAGATAATTTTTATAAAAACTCATTTTTATTAACAACTTCTAATTTAGCTACAGGTGTACTAGGATTTATATTTTCTATATATATATCAAAAATACTCGGTCCAGAAGGAATGGGACTTTTTGGACTTGTAATGCCTATTTATAATTTGTTTATTTCTTTAATGACAGCTGGTATAGTAGCATCAATTTCCAAATTCACAGCAATTTATTCTGCACGAAATGAATTTAATAATATTTTTAAAAGCATGAAAACTGTTGCTAAGTTTAATTTTGTATGGGCATTTGCTATTGGTATTCTAGTATTTTTTCTTTCTCCTAAAATAGGTTCTTGGTGGGTTAGAGATCCTAGAACAGTTAAAGCTATTATGGTAACTTGCCCTGCTATGATTTGTATTGCATTATCAAATATTTTAAAAGGATATTTTTATGGTACAAGTAGAATTAAAATTCCAGCTATTATTGATATTTTAGAGAAGGGAATTCGTATTGTAATTTTATTTCTTTTATTATTAATGTTTAAGGCTACTAGTCTTGAAACATTAGTTATGCTTGCTTATATAGCTATTTGTCTTGGAGAATTTCAAAGTTTATTACTTTTATATGGATATTTTAAATATGCAACAAAACACATTCCAAAATCCAATTTAAATACAAAATCTAATAAAGTTTTACTCAAAGATATTTTATCAACATCTATTCCTTTATGTTTAAATGGATTTTTAATCAGTACATTTTCAACTATTTCTACATTGATTGTCCCAAGAAGACTTATGTTAGCTGGCCTTGAATACTCTGAAGCACTTGCAATTATAGGACGATACTCTGGAATGGCACTAACTATTGTAACATTTCCACTTATAATAATAGGATCTTTGAACACATTATTAATTCCTGATTTATCTCAAAGTATTAGCAAAATTGATTATTCTAGTGCTATTC
>JBOGAY010000167.1:0-8427 GCA_051655925.1 Sarcina sp.
GCAATAAAAAAAGCATTTTTCTTTTGTTATAAAACTACAAAAGTTAAATGCAACTGGCTGCCATTTAAAAGGCCCTATAGCTTTGCGTCCTCTAGTTTCCCAAAGTTTGCTGTATTAAAAATTTATTGTATCTTTTTTAAGATGATTTTAAAAATAAAATTCTATATTCAAAAAAAAGTTCTTATTTTGATTTAAATACCACGTTATTGGTACATATACACGTTCGAAAAAATTATACAAAATGAATTTTAACTTTCCTTTAAAATTGAATAAAAAAAAAGTAGCTCTAGTACGCTACTTTTAATCTATCTACTTTTACACTAAAACAAATTCTTAATTCACAGCACTTACTTCTTACCAAAATTACTTAGAAACTCATACTTTTTAATTGTATCTATTATTTTCTTTTGAGACTGTGTAGTTGATAAAAATTTATCAAATTCATATTTTTTTAATAACTCTATAAATTGCACTAAAGCATCTAGATGCTCTTTTTCATCATATGAACAAAAAGCTAGTATATATTTCGCAAATACTTTTCCTGGAGATTCAACAGGTGATCCAAGCTCATTCTAGAGATAACGAAAGAACTCCAGTTCAATGGGACAATACTACAAAGTCATCTCTCATGGTGATTTCAAACCTCTTTTACTAGAAGAGAAAAATATATATGTTTACAAAAGAATTTTTAAAAATGAAAATATTATTGTTATTACAAACTTTGGTGAGGAAAAAACTATTAATTTATCTAATGAAAATATTAATGAATACAAGTGTCTTCTTTCAAATACTGAATTTATCAATAATAATGGAACTCTAAATTTAAAGCCTTATGATGCAATTATATTATATAAAAAAAATTAATTTAAAAAAGTTGTAGAATAATTTCTACAACTTTTACTTTTTTTTATAATCTAGAGCTATCTTTATTCCATCAACAGCTACCTTTACTTTTTCCAAAGAACATCCTACATTTAATCTTATTTTATAAGGATCTCCATAAGTCTCTCCAGACATTATAGCTACTTTTCCAACTTCAATTAATCTTCTTTGAAATTCTTTTGGATTAATTTTAGTTTCTTTAAAGTCTATCCACATTAAATATGTACCATCTGGAATATAAACTTTCAAACCTTTATAATCATCAAGCTCTTTCGCAACATATTTACAGTTATCAGTTAAATATTCATTTAAATTGTCTAACCAATATTCACATTCATTATAAGCAACCATTGTTGATAGCATCCCCATAATCATAGGAGATCCTAACGCATGTTTTTCTTTAACTAAATATATAAATTTTTCCCTTATTTTATTATCTGGAATAACAACATAAGATCCTCCTAGTCCTGGTGTATTAAAGCTTTTTGATGCAGAAGATACTATAATAGTTTTCTCTTTTCTTAATTTTATAACTGGTGTTACAGTTTTTCGAGCTATATCCATATGAATATCATCTGATATTAAATATACATCATATATTTCACAAAGTTCAACTAATTTGCTTAACTCCTTTTCATTCCATATTTTTCCAACTGGATTTTCCGGATTACATAATAAAAATACTTTTGCGCCATTTTTAAATTCATCCTCTATTTTTTCAAAATTTGTCCTATACTCTCCTTTTAAAACTTCAATTAATTCTATATCTACAACATTATAATTATTAAGTATTTTTGTAAACCCATCATATCTTGGTGTATGAGTTACTATTTTTTCATTATTTTTTAAAATTTCATCTAGCAATATAGATATGCTATATATAACTGCTGGAGAATATACTACCCACTCCTCTTCTATAGTGGTTTCATATCTTTTCAAATACCATTTTTTTATTGTCCCTTTATAATCTGAATGATTCCAACGAGAGTAACCAAAAATTCCATGAGATAAAACTTTTTCTAAAGATTTTATAATCTCTTTTGGACTTTTTAAATCCATATCTGAAATTGAAAATGGTGTTAAATCTTTTGTTCCTTCTCCAAATCTATCCTCTATATAATCCCATTGTGTTGAATAAGTTCCTCTTCTATCTATAACTTTATTAAAATTCATTATACCCCCTAGGCTATTATCTTTGCAATTCTTTCAATTACAGACTTTTGTGACTGCAATTCTGATAACTCTTTTAGTCTATTTTCTTCAATTATCTTTTGTAAATCCCTCATTACCCCCAAATAGTTATATTTATCTACATTTGATAATAAAATAAAATATTTAATTTCTTTGTTTTCTAACTTTATATTCTCTTCATTAAAAATTATAGAAACTCCTAACTTCTTATTATATTTCGTTTCTTTACCATAAAAAATTAAAGTATTTTCATTATCTATATAATCAAACTCTTTCTTCTCTAACATCATATGAAGAGAATCTATAAACTCTCTTTCTATAAAGCTATTTTCATAAAGATTGCTAATAGATATATCTATTAATTCTTTTATATCATAACATCTTGCAAATTTTATATCTTTTTCTGTTATTACATCTAATAAACTAAGTTGCTTATTTGTTTTTATATTGTCTTCTATTAAGTTAGGGTATAACCCCAATAACTCCTTTTTTATTGTGCTTAATAAAGGTTTTTCTGAGTTTTTTTCGATAATTTCTAATATTTTATTTAATTTTATTTTTTCTATTTTTGGCTTTCTTAAATGTTTACATATTATTTTAGCTATTAACATAAACTCTTCATTTCTAAGAGGCTCTTTTAAATACTTATTAATTATATTTCTATTTTTAGATATCTTATCATAAACTTTATCTTCATTTTCATCTAACTCTAATTTATAATTTAATATAAAATTATTTTTCACTCTATAAATTGCTGCTGTTAAATATTCAATAATTTCTTCTAAAAATTCTTTATCATCTATTAAATTTTCTATTTTTATTTCACTCAAAATATTTAATAACTTACATACAAAACTATCTATTAAAAATCTATTTTCATAAAAACTTTCTGAATTATGACCGCTCAAAAAATATTCAGAAAGATGTAATGCCTCATACATGTAACTATTATTATTTTTAAAAACATCTTTTTGAATTATTTTATAATATGTTGTATTTTTTAAAAATTCCCAATTATTTTTTTTAAGTAAAATGTGACCTTTTTCAATTCTTTCAAAAGTAACTATTAAATAGATAAAAATTATATTTTTAAACTCTTTTTCAAATTTTATTTTTAATTTTTTTTCAAAAGTTTTCAGAATGTCAAAACATCTCTTAACATTTTGACCACTTAAATAATTTTTCAAAATCAATAATATATCTTTTTGAAAGAAAAATAACTTTTCTATATACCTTAATTCCTCTTCATTTAAATAAATATATTTCAATGCATAAATCATTTTTAAATGTCTTAATTTCTTTTCATTCCCTTTAATAAATATTTTTCCAAAACTATTTTCTAAATAAAGTTGATATTTTTCTAAAATTTTCTCAATATCTTTTAAATCTTTTCTAAGAGTCGTTATACTAACTTGAAAATACTCTTCAATAACTTTCAAATTTATAACTTCTTGAAAAAAAAGACATATTAAAATATACTCTTCCCTTTCTTCTTTAGAAAAAATATAATCTTTTTTATTTTCTTCACCACAAAACTTTTTTACTAAATTTTCATCTGAATCAAATTTTATTACCCCATTAACTACTTCTATATTATCTCCCTTTGAAATTTTTTTTAAATAATGATTTATATTATCTATTGAGTATCTTATATTTCGATCTGTTGTTTTAAAATTTAATGCTAATTCTTTTAAATTTATTTTCTCATTTGAAACCAATCTAATTATTTCAAAATCTTTTCTATTTAAACTCAAAAAAAATCCCCCTTTATTTTTTATAAGAATAAATTTTACTTAAAAACTCTTCATCTATATTTTTAAAAAATTCTTCCAATATATTATAGCATTCTAAATAATCATTTTCATTTAACATTGTGTACGGTGTATGACAATTTTTAACTGGCAATATAACTGATAACCCAGCTACTCCATCTCCACTATTACTTCCTGGACCATTATCTGTTCCTCCACCTTTTAAAAAATCCAATTGATATTTACTTCCCATTATCTGTGCACTTTTAATAAATTCTTTTATTAAAATTTTATTCCCCAATGCTAATTTATCAGCTATAACAAAACATGGACCTTCTTCATAGTTTCTTCCAGACTCTTTATTTCCTAAAATATTTTTTGCTGTAGCTACATCTAAATTTATTATAATATCTGGTTGCAATTTATTTATAGATGTTTTCCCGCCCCTAGTTCCAATCTCTTCTTGAACTGTTCCTACAAAATATAAATCACAATTTAATTCGATATCTTTTAATTTTTTTAGTAACTCTACTCCTAAAATACATCCTATTCTATCATCCCATGACTTTGCTACTATATTTTTTGAGTCTAAATATTGAGTTTGTGTTGTAAATGTTATAGAATCACCTATTTCAATTCCTAATTCTTTTACTTCACTTTCATTTTTACATCCTATATCTATATATAAATTTCCAATTTTTGTTTCTTTAGATGAAATATCACTAGATAAAATTCCTTTTATTTTAGAACCTGAATAGGTTTTTATTTCAACTATATTATTTTGAACTATTATTGGGTCTATTCCTCCTAATTGATAAACTCTAATATATCCATCTTTTGTTATTTTTTCTACTAAAAATCCAACTTCGTCCATATGTGCCATAATAGCTACTTTTATATTTTTATTTTTTGACAAGTGACAAATTATACTTCCTAAATTATCATAATCAAATGAACTACAAACATCCCTTAATTCCTCTTTTATAATATCTCTAATTTCATCTTCAGAACCAGCAGGTCCGTGAGCTTCAGTTATTTTTTTTATAAATTCAAAGTTCTTTAGCATAATCCAATCTCCTCAAACTCTTTTGATATTGTTGTTAGTATTTCACAACCATTATTCGTTACTAATATAGTATCTTCTATTCGAACTCCTCCCAACTCAGGAATGTATATTCCTGGTTCAATGGTTAAAACCATTCCTGCTTTTAAAACATTACTTTCATACTCATTTAAAAACGGTTTTTCATGTCCCTCTATCCCTATTCCATGCCCTAAGCCATGAACAAAATATTCTTCAAATCCTCTATTTTTTATATATTCTCTCACTGCTTTGTCAATCTCCTTTGCATTAATCTCAGGTTTTATCATTGAAACTCCTAGTTGCTGAGCTTCTTTTACAATACTATAAATTTCTTTTAATTTTAAATTTACTTCACCAATACCATAAGTTCTTGTTATATCTGAATGATATCCTTTATATATGCAGCCAAAGTCTATTGTTACTAATTCCCCTAATTCTATTTTTTTATCTGTTGGTCTTCCATGTGGTAAAGCTCCTCTTTTTCCAGAAACAACAATAATAAAATCAATTTTTTCAGCCCCTAATTTTTTTGCATTTCGTTCTATATTATCAGCTAAAGTTTTTTCACTCATATTAATTTTAAATTCATCTAATGCATCTTTAATTGCTTTTTGTGCAATATCACAAGATTTTTTTATAGCTTCTATTTCATCACACCTTTTTATAACTCTTTTATTTTCGATTAAATTTTCACTCTCTATTAATTTAAGAGGCAACTTTTCAAATTCCTTATAAAGAGAATAAACTACTTCATTCTCTTCAAAAATTAATTCTTCTATGCCGTTTTTTTCACAAATCTCTCTTAAACATTGTACAAAATTTTTATCTTTTAAGATTATAATAGAAAACTCTTTACACTGCTCTTGAGCTTGCTTTTCATACTTTCCTTCTATCAAAATATATTTTTTTTTAGATGTTATTAGTAAGTATCCACCACTTCCTGTAAAATTTGATAGATAAAATTTATTCTCTTTTTTTATAACTAATAAACCTTGATTTTCTTTTAACATTTTCCCCTCCAAATATATTAAAGAAGCTGAATAATATCAGCTTCTTTAAATTAGAAATCTAGTTCTAAATCTTCTAAAATATCATTATCTTCTTGTGTAAATATTTCATGAATCTTTTTACTTTCTGCTTCAGATTTTAACTCCTCTTTTTCTAAAACTTTAAAGAATGGATAGTAGACTAAAAATGATAATATTAACTGTATTATTTGTACAAACGGTGCTTTCCAATCAAATCCAGTTAAAAATCCTTCGAAGAATAATGGTAAATATGGTGGATCAAAAAATGGTTTAGCTAAGATCCCATATTTCATAAGAGCTAGTGGCATTAAACTTATTAAAGAACTTCCAAATACGAATGGTATAAATAATATTGGATTTAATATCACTGGTCCACCAAATAAAATTGGTTCATTTATTCCAAATAGACCAGGGATTAATGATACCTGAGCTACTTTTTTATATCTTTTTGTTTTTCCAAATAACATTGCTAAAATAAGTCCCATTGTTACTCCAGAACCTGTAAAATTTACGAATGCTGAAAATACTCCCCCTGTTACAAAATGTGGTAAAGGTAGTCCTGCTTCTTTTGCTGCTATATTTTCTGCTAAATATTGAACAAAAATTGGTGATAATACTGGCGACAATACTGCTGAGTGAATTCCAAAAAACCAAAACATTAAACGAAGCATTATTACAAACCATACCACAAATAAATTATCCATACTTCCTATTGCTGGAGCTAAAACCTTCATTATAATCTCTGGTAAAAGCATTCCTCCTGACAACGATGATATTAAATATCTTAAACCTAAGAAAAATATAGCAATAAAAGCTGTTGGTGTTATTAGTTCAAATGATCTAGAAACAAAATCTGGCACACCTTCTGGCATTTTAATAACTAACTTATGATCAGTAAAATACTTATAAATTTCAACGGTTACTAATGCTATAAATATAGCTGTAAATAAACCTTTTGAATCAAAATATTTTATATCTAAACTACCATCTTTATTTAAATTAGTAACAGTTACTAAAAAAGAAAATAACGATAACGTTACCGCTCCAACTGTATAAATTTTATACCTTTCACTTAAAAAATATGATATAGCTATAACTGCATAAACTCCTACAAAACCTAAAGAAAATTTTATTAATAAATCAATTAGATAAACATTATTTGTAAACCAATTTTGAACTGCTTGAGAATTTGCAAATATATTTTTTAAAGTTTTTAATGGGTATGCCATCGATCCTAATAATAAAATTGGTGTTAAGACAACCATTCCTTTTTTTACTGCTGTTAAATGTGGCTGCTTATCAATCTTTTCAGCTATTGGAACTAATATTTTTTTTATAATACTTTCAAATTTTTCAAATAACCCCATCTTTCTCCCCCTATTTTATCCGTGATATCTTTTATGAGCTACTAAAGCTTGCTTTAAAACAGTTGCTCCATCCATTGCACCATAAATTTCTGCACTTAATAAAACTGATGGTTTATTATTTTCTTTCGCAACTTCTTGAACATAATCAAATTTATGTCCTAGCTGAGGTCCTACAAGAACTATATCAAAACTTCCTATTTTCTCTGGAAGTCTATCTACTGGAATCGCTTCCATTGGTTCAAAATCTTCATTGTTTAACTTTTCACTCTTAGCTATAACTTTTTTTATAGCTCCCATCATCATTGTTGTTGAAAAACCTCCTGCACAAACTAATAAAATCTTCATATACCCTCCATTTTGTTTTTTTTTTGTTTTATATATACGTTATTCTATCAACTTTATATATTTTTTCAACAAAAGTTTATTTCAATTTTTTTGGAAATAAACTTTCATATGCGAAATAAAATTAATATGTTAAGATTTAAAAAAATTTGGGAGGTTACTTAATATGTCAAATGAGGAAATATTAGAAGAATTAGAAATGATAGTTTTTGGAATAGTGGGACATGCTGGAGAAGCTAAAGGATATGCTTACAAAGCTCTTTCTTTTTCTGAAGATGGAAAATTCCAAGAAGCTGAAGAAATGCTAAAAAAATGTGATGAATCAGTTCTAAAAGCACACCATATCCAAACTGATCTTATTCAAAAAGAAGCTGGAGGAAATAAAATGACCATTACCATGCTTTTTGTCCATGCTCAAGATCATCTTATGACTGCTCTTTCAGAAAGAGAACTAATCAAAAAAATGATTAAACAAAATAAAAGGATTTCTGAATTAGAAAATAAATTTAAAAATATATAATAATTAAAAACAGCTCACAAAAATTATGAGCTGTTTTTTCTTTTATAAAAATTAAATTCTCTATAATTTCACTTCAGTAATGTTGCTCCAACTATTCCAGATACAATAACTATAGGTATCGGACCAACTTTATACTTTAAAATTGCCACTAGTGATACCAATAAAATTAAATAGCTACTATAGCTATATAAAGTTTCCCTATTCATTAAAAGAAAAGCCGCCCCTAATATTAAACCTACAACAACTATTCTTAAACCTTTAA
>JBOGAY010000168.1:0-10703 GCA_051655925.1 Sarcina sp.
TTGAGCTTCGTAATCCTCGAATTCACGAGAAAATGTATTTACAAAATAAAGATTTAAATAAAGTAGCTTAATTTCATCCATTTTTTGTAATTATTCGTGTCCACGGCATGGTTTGTTTGCTATACCCTTTTTTAAGAAAGCTAAATTTCAACTTTTTACTTGACTATTATTAGCTGGTCTAAAAAATTATCATAATATTTTCACTTTATTGTCTACTACTATAATTTCTTTTTCACTTAATAACTTAAGAACATCTGGAAGGATAGTATGTTCCTTCTTTAAAATTCTTTTTTGTAAAATTTCTGGTGTATCATCGTTTAAAACTTCAACTATTTCTTGTTTTATAATCGCTCCAGCATCCACCTCTTCATTTACAAAGTGAACCGTGCATCCTGAAAACTTAACACCTTTTTCAATTGCAGCTCTATGAACATTTATCCCATACATTCCTTCACCACAAAAGCTTGGTATTAAAGACGGATGTATGTTTATTATTTTATTTTCAAATTTCTTTATTAACTTCTCATCTATAATAGATAAGAACCCTGCTAAAACAATATAATCAACTTTATTTTCTAAAATTTCTAGTATTTTTTCACTTAAAGTGTTTTTATAAAATTTCCTATCAAGAACTAAAGTATCAAATCCTCTTTCTTTTGCCTTATCAATCCCTTTAGCCTCTCTATCACTTATTATTTTAACTACCTCTATGTTATTAAGGTAATTTGAGTCTATACTATCAAGTATAGACTCCATATTACTTCCACCACCAGAGATAAGTATTGCTATTTTAAGCAAATACCTTCACCTCCAGAAATTATATAACCAAGCTCAACCGGCTCTTCACCAAGACCTTTTAATATTTCAATAGTATTAGAACTATCTTTAATATCTACACATAATACAAAACCAATTCCCATATTAAATGTATTATACATATGCGCTTTTTCAACACCTTTTTCAATAATTCTATTAAAGATAGCTGGTAACTCATATGAATTTGTATCAACTACAGCTGTTAGACCTTCTCTATTAAATATTCTTGGAATGTTTTCAACAAATCCTCCCCCAGTTATATGTGCCATTCCTTTAATTTCAATCTCTTTCATTAGAGATAAAATTGGTTTAACATAAATTCTAGTAGGCTCTATTAAAGTTTTCCAAACTTCTTCACCATTAAAATCTTCATTTAAATCTGCGAATATTTTTCTTACAAGTGAAAATCCATTTGAATGAATTCCAGATGATCTTAATCCAATAAGAACATTTCCATCTTCTATCTTACTACCATCTATAATTTCATCTTTATCAACTACACCCACAGCAAATCCTGCCATGTCATATTCGCCCTCTTGATAAAAACCAGGCATTTCTGCTGTTTCTCCACCTACTAATGAACATTCACTCATGAGACAACCATCTGAAATTCCTTTTACAAGTTCTGAAGAAACTTCTGCCTCAAGCTTTCCACAAGCAATATAATCTAAAAAGAATAATGGCTTTGCACCATGACATAAAATATCATTAACACACATAGCTACACAATCAATTCCAACTGTATCATACTTCTTAGTTTTAAATGCAATTTCAAGTTTAGTTCCTACCCCATCTGTTCCTGAAACTAAAACTGGTTTTTTATACCCTTCTGGCAATTCAACAAATGCTCCAAAACTTCCAAGTCCACTTAATACATGCTCACTTAAAGTTTTTTTAGCATAATCTTTGATTAGGGATACTGATCTGTATCCCTCTTCTATATTAACTCCTGCATCTTTATAAGTTATCATAACCTAAACGCTCCTCTAATTAATCTAAATAATCTGTTCCTTGCTCAATTGGAGTTGAAACTGGATAAACACCATTTAAGCATCCTAAGCAATATCCTTTATTAGGACAACCACTAGATAAACTCTCTAAAAGATTATCTATTGATAAATAATCAAGAGAATCAACACCTATAAGATCTCTAATTTGATCCATTGAATTATTAGCACCTATTAAATCTTTTCTATATGGCGTATCTATACCAAAATAACAAGGATATTTAACCATTGGTGATGCTATTTTAAAATGAACTTCTTTAGCCCCAGCCCTTCTTAATGATTCAACTAAATGTCTTGAAGTTGTACCTCTAACTATAGAATCATCAACTAAAATTACTCTCTTTCCTTCAACATTTACTTTTAAAGGATTTAATTTTACTGAAACAGCTCTTTCTCTCATTGATTGATTTGGAGCTATGAAAGTTCTTCCTATATATTTGTTTTTTACAAATCCAATATCATATGGAATTCCTGAAGCCTTAGCATAACCTATAGCTGAAGATAATCCTGAATCTGGGACACCTATAACAACATCTGCATCAATTGGATTTTGTTTATAAAGCATAGCACCAGCATTAACTCTAGCATTATGAACATTTACACCGTCCATTGTACTATCAGGTCTTGCAAAATAAATATATTCAAATGCACATGTTTCACATTGTGTTTTTTCTGAATATATAACACTTTCAAGTCCTGAATCTGTTATTACAACTATCTCTCCTGGTAATACATCTCTAACAAATTCTGCTCCTATAGCATCAAGTGCACAACTTTCAGAAGATAAAATATAATCTTCATCTATTTTACCAATACAAAGAGGTCTTATTCCATGAGGATCTCTAATCCCTATTAATTGATCTTTTGTTGACATTACAACTGCAAATGATCCTCTAACAGCCTGTACTGCACTATAAACTGATTTAATAATGCCTCTTTTAGCACTTCTTGCTATTAAACTCATTAAAACTTCTACATCACTATCAGTATGGAATACATATCCTGAATCTTCTAATAAATCTTTTATTACATTAGAATTTACTAGACTACCATTATTAGCAATAGCGATACTACCAAGTTTAGTTGAACTTACTAATGGTTGTGCATTTTCTATTTTCGGCTCTATTTCTGCTGAATATTTAACATGTCCAACTGAAATATGTCCTGTTAATTTTTCTAAATCTTTTAATTCAAAAGCATCTGTTAAAAGTCCTAAATCTTTATGAATCGCAATATCTTCTCCGTTTGAAATAGCTATTCCTGCACTTTGTTGTCCTCTATGTTGTAAAGCATATAATGCGTAATAAGCATATTTAGCTACATCAGCTCCACTTTTTGAGTACATTCCAAATACTCCACATTCATCTTTGAATTTATCATTTATAGCATCATACATAATTAATACCCCTCTTTTATTAAAAATTATTTGCTTATTCTATTTAAAATTTCTACATAGGCATCTTTAACATTACCCATATCTCGTCTAAATCTATCTTTGTCTAATTTTTCATTAGTTGTAGCATCCCAAAATCTACATGTATCTGGAGAAATTTCATCAGCTAACACTACTTCCCCATCTTTATTTCTTCCAAATTCTATTTTAAAGTCAATTAATTTAACATTTTGCTTTATAAAGAAAGCTTTTAAAAGTTCATTGATTTTCTTAGTCATATCATAAATTTTATTAAGCTCTTCAAATGTTGTTGCCCCTATTCCTACAGCATGATAATCATTTATTAATGGATCTCCTAATGCATCATCTTTATATGATAATTCTAAAACAGTCGTTTTAAGTTCAAATCCTTCTTCAAGCCCAAGTCTTTTTGCCATACTTCCAGCTGCAACATTTCTTACTATAACTTCTAATGGGATAATTTCAACTTTCTCACATAACTGCTCTCTATCACTTAACTTTTCGATAAAATGTGTTCTTATCCCATTCTCCTTTAACATAGTGAAGATAACTGAAGTAATAGCATTATTTAATATACCTTTATCTCCAATTTCTGATTTTTTCTCACCATTGAATGCTGTAGCATCATCTTTGTAGTAAACTACAACTTTATTTTCATCATCAGCTTTAAAAATTCTTTTTGCTTTTCCCTCATATAACATTTCTTTCATTTCCATTATAATTCAACCCCTTCTCCATTCTCTTCTATGAATTTTCTTTTCATTTCACATCTAAATAATTGCAACTTTTCTTTTACCTCTGGATATTTAATTGATAACATTTGAACTGCAAGCATCCCAGCATTATAACTGTTATTTATTCCAATTGTCGCTACCGGTATTGATTTTGGCATTTGAACTATTGAGTAAAGTGCATCAAGTCCTCCTATTGCTCCATTAACAGGAACTCCTATTACTGGTAAAATAGTTTGTGATGCTATAACACCAGGTAGATGAGCTGCAAGTCCTGCCCCTGCTATAATAACTTCACAGCCTTGATTTTCACATTTTTTAATTACCTCTTCTAATTTTTCTGGAACTCTATGAGCAGATAATATATAAGCTTTATATTCTATACCAAATTCTTTTAATGCATTTGCAGCACCTCTCATAGTTTCTGTATCTGATTTACTTCCAAAAAATATTGCAACCTTCACAGTAATTCCCCCTTAAATCTATTTGTTATATGAAATAAGGAAGTTAAATAAAATGCAAAACTCCCTTATTAAAATTTTTTCAATTAAATCTTTAATTATTTAAAGTAGTTTACACCTGCTTCAAATATCTTTTGATCAAACTTACCTACTATATTTTTATAAAGATTCTCCCCAACTCTTTCAGAGTGTCCCATCTTGCCAAGAACTCTTCCATCAAGGCTTGTAATACCCTCAATAGACATTACTGAACCATTAGGATTATATGGCATATTCATTGTTGCATTACCATCTAAATCAACATATTGAGTTGCAACTTGTCCATTTTTTATAAGTTCAGTTAAAACCTCATTACTAGCATAAAATCTACCTTCTCCATGAGATATAGCTACGTTATGTGTATCATCTACTTCTACATTTGCAAGCCATGGAGAAACATTAGAACATATTCTAGTTTTAATTATTGAGCTCATATGTCTTCCTATATTGTTATAAGTTAAAGTTGGCATTGTTTCATCAATATCTACAATCTTTCCATAAGGAACTAACCCGAGTTTAATTAGTGCTTGGAAGCCATTACAAATACCAATCATTAAGCCATCTCTATTTTCTAATAAATCAGTAACAGCATCTTTAATTTTTTTATTTCTAAATACTGTTGCAATAAATTTAGCTGACCCATCTGGCTCATCGCCCGCTGAGAACCCTCCAGGAATCATTATTATTTGTGAGTTTTTAATTTCTTCTTCTAAACGCTCTAATGATTCTACTAATAATGTTGAGTTTAAGTTTTTAAATACTAACTCACAAACTTCTGCTCCCGCTTTTTCAAAAGCTTTTCTACTATCATACTCACAGTTAGTACCTGGAAATACTGGTATTAGAACTCTTGGTTTTTCATATTTAAATTTTGCTTTTTTTACTGTTTTAGCTTTGAAACTTATATTTTCTACTGTTTCATCAACATCATCAGTTTTTATTTTAAATACACTTTCTAAATTATCTTTAAGTGTATTTATTACATAATCTATTTCAAAACTTTCTTCATTAAATTTTACAACTTCACTTGAAGCTGTATTACCTAATTCATAGTAGTTAAATCCTTCTAACTCTGATAAATTAAAATCTTTTGCTACTTCTAAAATTATCGAACCATAACTAGCATCAAATAAAACTTTATTATTTTCACAACTTATTGTTGCCCCAATTTTATTTCCTATAGCCATTTTAGCTATTGCTTCAACAATTCCACCATGCTTAACAGAAGTCATTGCTAAAACTTTTCCTAGTTTATTAAGTTCATAAACTTTTGATAAATTAACTTTAAATTGTTCTATATTTAGTAATTCTGTTTTATCTCTATCTGTCTTAAGAAGAATAATTTTTGAATCTATCTCTTTAAACTCAGGAGATCTAATAAACTTACTATCTTCTGTTGTTACCGCAAATGATACTAATGTAGGAGGAACATCCATCTCTCCAAAACTTCCTGACATTGAATCTTTACCACCAATCGCTGGAAGATTAAGTTCTTTTTGAATACTAAATGCACCTATAAGTGCTGCAAATGGTTTCCCCCATCTCCTTGGATTGTTTCCAAGCTTTTCAAAATATTCTTGTAATGTTAATCTAATATTTTTATAATCCCCACCTAATGTTACTATCTTAGTTATTGATTCTACAACACTATAATAAGCTCCATGGAATGGACTCCAACTTGAAATGTAAGGATTTAATCCTGATGTCATAAGTGAACAAGTATTAGTATATGAATTTAAAACCGGTATTTTGCAAGCCATACCTTCTGCTGGCGTTAATTGATATTCCCCCCCAAATGGCATTAGAACACTACCTGTACCTATAGTTGCATCAAATCTTTCTACTAACCCTTTTTGCAATCCTACATTTAAATCTTTCATAACTGAAATGATATCATTTCTTAAATCGCTACCCTTAGTTATATTAAAATAATTTTCTTCTTTACTTGGACTTGCAACTTCAACAGTTATAAATTGTTTAGCTCCATTTGTATTTAAAAACTTTCTCTTTAAACTAACTATTTCCTTACCATTCCAGTACATTCTCATATAGCCTGTATTCGTAACTTTAGCTACAATAGTTGCTTCTAAATTTTCTTTATTTGACATTTCAATGAACTTCTTAGCATCTTCTTCTCTTATAACAACTGCCATTCTCTCTTGTGACTCTGAAATTGCAAGTTCTGTTCCATCAAGTCCAGCATATTTTTTAGGAACTAAATCAAGATTAATATCCAATGAATCGCAAAGTTCTCCTATTGCTACTGAAACACCACCTGCTCCAAAGTCATTACATCTTTTTATTAACTGTGTTATCTTTTTATTTCTAAATAATCTTTGAATCTTTCTTTCTGTTGGTGGATTTCCCTTTTGAACTTCTGCTCCACACTCTTCAATAGATGATGCATTGTGTTCTTTTGATGAACCTGTAGCCCCGCCACAACCATCTCTTCCTGTTTTTCCACCAAGTAAAATTATTACGTCTCCCTCAATTGGAGTTTCTCTTACAATATTTTCTTTAGGAGCAGCACCTAAAACTGCACCAACTTCCATTCTCTTAGCCATATACCCATTATGGTAAATTTCTCTTACCTCACCAGTTGCAAGACCTATTTGATTTCCATATGAACTATATCCATGAGCAGCCCCAAGTGTAATAGTTCTTTGTGGCAATTTACCTTCTATAGTTTCACTAACAGGAACTGTTGGATCAGCACTCCCTGTAATTCTCATTGCTTGGTAAACATAAGTTCTTCCTGAAAGGGGATCTCTTATAGCTCCTCCAAGACAAGTAGCAGCTCCCCCAAAAGGTTCTATCTCCGTCGGGTGATTATGTGTTTCATTTTTAAACATTAACAAATAATCTTTTAAACCATTATTAGTTTCAATTTGAACATTGATTGAACAAGCATTTATTTCTTCTGAAATATCCAAATCTGTTAAAATACCCCTTTTTATCATTTCTTTCATTGACATAACTGCAATATCCATTAAAGTTATATCTCTTTCTTTATTTTCATAAACATATTCTCTACTATCAGAATAACTTTTGATTGCGTTATTAATAATTTCAGAGTACGCCCCTTCTTCAACACTAATTTCAGTAATGCTTGTCTCAAAAGTTGTATGTCTACAGTGATCTGACCAATAAGTATCTATAACTTTTATTTCTGTTATACTTGGATCTCTTTCTTCTATTTTAAAATAATTTTGAATAAGTACTAAATCTTCAATACTCATTGCTAAGCCTTGCTTTTTATGAAACTCATTAATTTGTTCAGCTGAATAATTTATAAATTCATTTAAAATTTGTATTTCTTTTGGAGTTGAATAATCTTCATCTATTGTTAGACTTAAAGGATCAACCTCTCTTGAATCTACTGTATTTATATAATATCGCTTTATTGTGTTAATATCTTTTTCTATCAAATCTCCTGATAATATTATAATTTTTGCATTTTTAATATTTACTTTTTCTCCTTTATTTAATATAGCAAAACATTCACTTGCTGCATCTGCTCTTTGATCATATTGTCCTGGTAAATACTCTATTGCAAAACACACTTCATTTTTTTCTAAAGGAAACTCATCTACATATAAATTGTCCACGGGAGCTTCTTGAATTATTTCTTCAATTCTATTAATTGAATCTCCACTTACTAAATACTTATTTAAAAGTCTAACTCGTTCTAATCCTTTAATTGATAAATTTTCTCTAAAATCTTGTAATAATCTTTTAGCTTCTATATCGAATCCTAATTTTTTTTCAACAAAAAACAAACCTACCATAACTCCCCCTATTAAGCGAACTTTATTCAAGATATTTTATTTATTATTCGTACCTTTACTATATATTACCATTTAATTCCTTTTAAGTCAAACAATTTATACAAAAAGAAAGCTTATAATTCGTGAATTGAATTACAAGCTTTCTTTTTATTCAAAAATATATTTTTTTTCTACTAAACTATTAGAAATAATCGGTGACATTTCTAATTTAAATTTAGAATTTTTATCATAATTTTCAAAATCTATTATTGTTACATTCATATTCGGTTTACCTAAAACATGAACTGGATTTCTTTCATTGTAAACTATTGGTCTTTCCTTAAATGATCTAATAAATGCTCTAACTACATCATAAACAATATTTTTATGTATCTCTCTAGTAACACCAAGCCCTTGTACATTACCAACCGGTAAAATACCTACTGTCATATCCTTATTAGCTTTAAATTTTGCTCCATATCCAACAGTTTCACCGCTTTTTACTTCATACACCGAAACTGCTTTTGCATAGTAATCAAAGATTTTTTGCATTCCTTTTCCAGCTCCAATATATCCATAAAGAATATTTCCAGCTCTCACCGCTGTAGTGAATTCAGCAGCACTTCTTAACTTATCATTAACAATACCACTTGATGCAAGACAATGTATAAGCGGAATTTCATTTATATATTTACTTACAGCATTTTTAAATACTCCTATTTGCTTTAATGTGTACTCTTCATCTGCAGCTTTATGTAAATGAGTATATAAACCTTCTATAATTATATTAGGATATTCATTTTTAACTTTTGTAATAAATGAATCAAGTTCAATAGGCTTAATTCCCATTCTATTCATACCTGTATCTAAGTAAATATGAATTCTATACTTCTCCTCTTTATTTAAAGTATTTAAAATGTTAACATTATCAACACTTAAAATTAAATTTTCTCTGTTATTTTTAAAACAGTCCTCTTGACAAAGAGGGGATAAAATAAGAACATCTTTTTCCTTTGACACTTTATTTGCTTCATCCATATCTGCTACTGCTATTATGTCAACTTTATCTTCTATAAAACTAGCTATATCAGCTAGACCTAAACCATAAGCATCTCCTTTAACAACACCTATAAGTTTCTTATTATTAGTTAATTTTTTAATTTTTTCTATATTGTTTTCTAATTTATTTAAATAAACTTCGCACCAAAAATTCATAGTCAAAACCTCTCTAAATATTTTTTTCTAAAATGTTTAATTATATTATAACATAATAAATAAATCTTACCACCACAAACAATTTCTAAAAAAAGAGAGCCGCAAATCGACTCTCCTATAAACAATTATTTATGCTTTTGAATTTTTTAAAATATCTGCTATTGCTGCAATACTTCCTAAAGATGATAATGTTTCATTTGGAAGTATAAGTTTGTTAGCAGGACTACTTGCCATTTCTTTAAGTGCTTCTACTTGCTTTAGTGCTATTACAACCTCATTAGTACCTGAATCAATAATTGATTTATTTACCTCTTCAATAGCTTTAGCTTCTGCTATAGCAATAGCTTCAATTGCCTTAGCTTTACCTTCTGCTTCTAATAATTGAGATTCTTTAAGCCCCTCAGCTCTTTTAATATTAGCTTCTTTTTCTGCTTCTGCTCTTAAAATTTTAGATGCTTTTTCACCTTCTGCTTTTGCAATTTCACTTTGTTTCATACCTTCTGCCTGTAAAATGTGAGCTCTTTTATCTCTTTCAGCTTTCATTTGCTTTTCCATAGCATCTTGAATTTCACGTGGCGGTAAAATATTTTTTATTTCTACTGATAAAATTTTAATACCATAAGCATCTGTAACTTGATCTATAATTTCTAATAACTCACAATTTATTTTATCTCTTCCTGATAAAACCTCATCTAGCGACATATTTCCTACTATATTTCTCATATTTGTTATTGTTGAATAAATTATTCCTGATTTATAATCTTCTATATTATAAACTGCATCTTTAGCATTTAAAACTTTATAAAAAATTACATTATCAATCTGAATATTAACATTATCCTTAGTAATAACAGTTTGTGGTTGTATATCTAAAATTTGTTGTTTTGTTGAAATTTTTCTTCTTACAAAATCCGCAAAAGGAATAGTTATATGCCACCCTGGTTGTAACACCTTGTAAAACTGTCCAAATCGTTCTAATATATAAATATATCCTGTATTTACTACTTTAATTGATGATATTAGTATTACTAATACAAGTAGTATGATTATTGATAAAATAATTAACCCTGCCATAAAAATTCCTCCTAAATTTATATTTTTTCAACTAATAACTTATTACCTAAAATACCTGTAATTTTAACTTTATCACCTTTATGAATTGATTCTATACCTGTATTTTTAAAAGTCCAATAAATGCCCTCAAATTTCATTAAAGCTTCATTTGAAAATTCTTGATCTACAGTTATAACTTT
>JBOGAY010000169.1:0-4821 GCA_051655925.1 Sarcina sp.
AAAAATCTATCTGTTCGACATATTGGACAGTTAAAATCATCAACTATAGATAGTTAAAATCACTGCCAGTCTATATCCACAATAGTGGAATTATAACAACTGTTTTTGATACCATTTAGGAGCTTCAGCAACAAGTCTATATCCACGATAGTGGAATTATAACTGTAAGACTCTGCCATCTTTCTTTTAGATTCGCCACAATCTACCTCTTCCTAAAACTTTCCAAAAAACAAAAAAAGAGCACCTACATAACACCTTCCAAAATAGTTTTCCTAAACATATCACTGGATTTGTTGGTAATGGGGCACTCATTAATAATGTTTCCATTTTTTTATTTTTAGTCAATAGTTTTATTTCGTTCCATAAACAATAGTTTTTCCAAAAACATATCCACTTCTCAGATCAAACTTAAACTCAATATTTTTCATACTATGCTTAGGAACTACTGTTACAACTCCATCTTTTTCACTGCATAAATAGTATTGATTTTCTAATATAGCCTTTTCATCAATACGATACACATCACTATCTTTATCTCTTTTAACCTTTATTATAAAAGATTCAGTTTCTCCCGTAGCTGCCTTATAAACATTTATAGTTATTATTTTTTCTTCATCATAGATAAACTTTTCAATAACCTTTTTCTTTAATTTCTTTACAACCTGTTCCTTATAAACACCCATTAAATCAGAACTATCTTTTATTAAAATTCCCTTGTTTTCATCTATAGATTCCATTCCATCAGCAATACTTCTCAATTTATTTGCTCTGTCATATACTTTATTTAAATTATCATAATCAAGATTTAATCTATATTTTTTCATAAGTTCATCATTTTGCTTTTTCATCAAATCCCTTTTAGTATCTATAATGTCACTTGGAATCAACCTTCTCTGATTGAAAATAAACCTCTCTTTTTTCATGTAGTAATCATTCACAAAATCCATACCTAAATCAACTTTATTCAGCTTATTATCTAAAGAAAATTCAATAGCACTTCTAACATTTTCGTTAAGTTTCAATTCATTTTTAAAGAGATCTACAATTAACTCTTTTAAATTTAAATGAGCAATAGAATTTCTAATTTTAGCTTTATTTTTATAATCTTTTTTATTAATTATCTTTAATAAATTAGAAAAATTAAAAAAGCCATCTTTTCCTTCATCTTTAACAAAAGTCAAGGTTTCTTCTAAATTAATACTTTTATTTTGAGCAAGTTTTAATAACCCATGAATCTCTATATCGTTATAAAGTTTAAATACATTTTGATAGTATTTAAAAATAGGCAGCAGCATATTTTTATTAAATATCCCAACTTCATCAGTGAATTTGTACTCTAGATGTTTAACATTTAGTTCTAATAATTCAAAATACCTCTTCATATCTTCATGATTAGATATAGAGTACTTTATAATTTCATAATTTTTTATATTTTTCTCAAAGAGACGAATTTTGTGGAAGAACCCATCATCAGATAACTCTTTTAACTTTTCATTGAGTTTTTCATCACTTAAACTCTCATCACTTTCATCTAAGAAATCCACATTTTTTATATTGTAATAATGTGTTTTAACAAATCCCAAGAAGTCCCCTTTAAACTCAACAGGTAACAGCAAATAGTTTAAAATATAAAATTTAAACAGATTATTTTTTGAATCAACATCTAAATACAAACTATCTCTTTTATTAAACTCATCTTGCATCCTCTTTAGTTGATTTTCTAGCTTTCCAAGGTCAAAGATACTCTTCTCTCCTCTTTTAATTTTAGGTACTCTAAAGTTTAGATACTCCTCTTTCTTCTTCAAATACTCCTGGATTTTTTCTAAATTAGTTGGATCAAATTTATTTTTAAACTCTTTTAAATCCCCATTAAATTCAATTGTTAAAAAAGCATAAGCTACTTGGAGCTTATATTTCAATCTAAATAGAGAGTTGTTTTTAGTAATCTCTTCCATCTGCTTTTTAAGTTCTAAAAGCTCGGAATTAATATTTGTTATCCTAGTTTTACTTTTAATTCCATTAATCTCGTTATTGTAGTCTTCCACTAGATTTTTTCTTTTGTTATATAATTTTTTGTAGATATTAGATCTATGAATATCCCAAAAGTACGGAGTATTTTCCATTAGTTTAAAGTGTGACTCCATTCGATTTAAATTTTTCTTTGAAAGGTCATTTTTTTTAGAAAAACTTTTTATAGCATCCATTTCATTTTGAAAATTTTCAACAATTAACTTTTTAAAATCAGAATCCTCCACACCATCACAAGTAAAAAATGTATTTATAAACTTATTAAATCCACTTTTATTACTACATAAAGTATTGTAGTACGAGTATAGTTTCTTTATATTCTTAAGTTTTCCCAAAATAGAAAGTTCTTCATCTCCATCAAGGTAGTTAGTTTTATTTTCAATTTTAAACTCCTCTATAAGTTTTGTATATCTGAAGAAGTTTAAATCAAGAAGGTTTTTAAGATTATCACAACCTCTATTTTCAAAAAGGTTTTCAAAGTACATGTAGTCGTAATGCATTAAAGCATGCCTAAACTCAGAAAAAATATCTACAATCTTTTTAAGATCCTGCTTTAGATTTTCTTTAGAGCTATATCTAGAGAGCTCTGACATTTTAATTTTCAAACTTTTATTCAACAATTCAAGCTGTTCAATTTTTCGTTTATTTCCATTTTTATGACTAAAAAGTACTTTTAACTCCTCAATCTCTTTGTTATTTTTAGAAATTCTTTTTTCCAGTTGGTTAACTCTGTTTTCAACCTCTTTTGAGAGGGTACTATAAACATAATCTGTAATTTTTTCTAATCGTTTATCTAATAAAGGAGTATTATTTTTAGAGAGTTTCCAAACCTCTGTAATGCCCTCCTCTTTTAAAGGAGCACATAAAAAATCATTTATTAGTGCAAAGTATATTAGAAGATTTGAACGATAATTTAGGAATCGTTTAATCTTATAAATTTTTAAAGAGTCAATCTCATCCACTGAAACTCTAGCTATTTCAGAGTAATTTCGGCAAACCTCTTTAGATAAAAGTTTTCGTTCTGTTTGAGAGGTTCTATTTCTTAGTTTTGTTCTCTCTCCACTAACATCTTTTTTCTGTTCCTCCATTTTATCCTCTACCTCAGCAAAGATAACATTAGTAGTTTTTTCTTTTAAACTTAATGTTACTTTATATCTTCGAATCTCTTTATTTAAAATTTTATCAAATTTAGTAATAATAAAACTATTTTTATCACCAGGAGAATTTCCCATGGTGTCATATGAAAACCTATATCTATTTCTCTCTTTCTCTTTAGCTTTAAAACTTTTTATAATAACTTTTCTAGATGTTAAATCTATGTATGACTCTAAGTTAAAAGTATCAACGCCCCCCTGTTTTTGATACAGTACCTTCAACTCTTTTATCCCTACCATATCGTAATTGGATAAAATTATTCTAATAATAGAACTTCTATTTTGCTTAGATCCATATATTTTATTTTTTTCCACATTCACCCCTCCTATGTACAAATTTTAATAAAATTTACTTTTTAACTTTATTAGATAAAGCTATATTATGTCTCCACAATAATTGTGCAACAATCTGTTGCACAAAATCCGCCGGATAACTTTCAAAAACCCCCTTACAACTTAGACAATTTCTTGTTTTTTTAAAATAAATTTACATTTAGGAAAGTTACTACATCCAATAAATTTACCATAACGACCATTTTTCTCTACTAATTTTGTTTTACACTTTGGGCAAATTCCATGATTTATCATTTCTTTTTTTTGTTTTAATCTTGTCTTTATATTTTGAATATGCTTGTCCTCTATGTTTTCATCAAGAACAATAGAAGCTCTTAATTTTTCTATTATTTTCTCTATATCTGAATTAGTAAAAATTTTAGTTTTATAATTAAGAATAAATCGTTCTAATTCTAATAGATGGATGACAATATTTTTAGAGTTAATTTTTAATTCAGCATCTCCAGTAAATACTACAATTGGAACAAATTTATATTTCTGAATTTTTAAGATACTTTCTAAAACGTTTATATGAGCGAAGTTTTGTTTTATTGGATTATAAAACTTATATTTTTTTCCATACATATTTTGAGTCCAATATTCAGAACTGTCTCCTCCATAAATCCATCCGCTATAATTTTTAGTTTCTATTACAAAAATTCCATAGTTAGATATTATTAGATGATCTATTTGAGTTGTTATTCCGTTTACTTCTAAATAGATATCATTAAATATACGATAATCTTTTGGAAGAAATTTTAACATAATACTTACGTTTTTTTCTCCTATTCTTCCTAGCATTTCTGCTTCAGTTTCATATTTCCATGTAGGTATTTTTAGTTTCTTATTTTTAAAATTTAACACAAACAATATTGTTAATACACTAATAATTAATATATTTAAAAAAAGCATTATTCTTCTCCTAGATAATTACGACATAGGATATAGTTTATTCTATTTGTTATTATTTTTCAATAAAATAAAAAACACACCAATATCTAGTCGGTGTATTTTTGTGATTATTAAATTCTAAAATCTATATTTAAATAAGTTTCCAAAGGATGTATATCTTTAACTTTACTTTTTTTTAATACTCCATGAAAGTGATCCTTAATATCTCTATCATGGACAATTACAATATCATTATAATGAAATTGTGTATCAGGTACTTTAGATATAATAAATCTTTTTGTTTGTTCGTAACTTAAGCCTATTTCTAGTTTTTTTAAAACTTTAAAAGTTTCATCAACATCTAAAGATCCATGGATTTCAACAATTCCATTTATTAATTTTAAAATATAACTTT
>JBOGAY010000170.1:0-8723 GCA_051655925.1 Sarcina sp.
AATAGAGAGATAAAATCTGTTGGAGATTTAAAAGGAATGATTATTAGAGTTCCAGATGTTCCAATCTTTGTAAAAACTTGGGAAAAGTTAGAAGCTAAACCAACTCCAATGTCATTACAAGAGGTATTTACATCTCTTCAACAAAATACAATACATGCACAAGAAAATCCATATGATTTAATATATAGTTTAGGATTTTATGAAGTTCAAAAGTATGCTTATGAAACAGAACATGTAATCCAATGGATATATGCAACAGTTGGTGAAAAGCAGTTTAATAAACTAACACCAGAGCAACAAACTGCAGTTTTAGAAGCAGCGGAAGAAGCTCAACTGTTTGCACAAGGTAAGTTCCAAGAGTTTGTAACTACATCTAGACAGAACTTATTAGATAAAGGAATGAAAATTGTATCAGTAAACAAAGAGGAGTATCAGAATAAAATAATGCCAGAGATGCAAAATATTTTAACACCAGAGCAGTATGAGCTATATTTAAAAATAGTTAATACAAAATAAGAAAGGATGGGATTATGAAAAAAGGATATATAGAAAAAACATTGGAATGTATGGTTATTATTAGTTTTTTAATGCTGATATTAGTTGTGTTTTTACAAGTATTTGCTAGATTTTTTTTACCAAAAGCACCCTCTTGGACAGAGGAGCTTTCTAGATTTTTATTTATATATTCAATTATGACAGCAGCACCCTTAGCCTTAAAAAGAAATGAATTTGTTAGAGTAGATATTTTATTAGTTAAACTAAATAAAAAACTACAACATGTATTAGAAATAATAACATATGTTTTATTAAATATTTTTTTCCTAATAATAGCTTATGAAGGATTTACATTTGGTGAGTTAGGATTAAAACAAACATCACCAGCTATGGGAATTCCAATGTATCTATCTTATGGAACAATCTGTTATTCAGGAGTATTCTTACTAATATATGGATTACAGATTCTTAAAGATAAAATTACTAAAAAGTCAGATATAAAAATAAATGCAATTAATTTAGAAGAAGGGAGAGTCGAATGGAATTAATGTTATTTGGAGTATTTTTTATACTTTTATTCATAGGAGTTCCAGTAGCTTTTTGCTTAGGATTATCATCTTTTGTTTATCTTTTGCTGAGCGATATACCTTTAGTTGTAATACCTCAAAAGATGTATGCTGGAATAGATTCATTCACTCTACTTTGTATTCCAGGGTTTGTATTGGCTGGAAATCTTATGAATGGTGGAGGAATAACTGAAAGAATTATAAAATTTTGTAACGCCTTTGTCGGACATATTAGAGGAGGATTAGGATTAGCAAATATTGGATCATCGATGGTTTTTGCAGGAATATCAGGAACAGCTTTAGCTGATACAGCTAGTATTGGTGGAATAATGATTCCAGCTATGAAAAAGGAAGGATATAATCCTGACTATGCAGTAGCAGTAACAGCAGCATCCTCAACAATTGGACCAATAATCCCTCCAAGCTTACCGATGATTATAGTTGGAACTCTAACAGGGATATCAGTATCAAAAATGTTTTTAGCAGGAGCTATTCCAGGATTACTTTTAGGTCTAGGGATGATGGCAGTTTCTTATAGAATATCTATAAAGAAAAATCATCCTCAAGGAGTTAAAGTAACCTTAAAAGAAAAAATTAACTGTTTTAAAGATGCTTTTTGGGCAATTATGCTTACAGTTTTAATTCTATTTGGAATTTTAGGAGGAGTCTTTACTCCAACAGAAGCATCGATAGCAGCTGTGTTATATGCTGTTATAGTTGGAAAGTTTATATATAAGGAGTTGAAATTTAAAGATTTACCAAAAATACTTTTAGATTCAATGGTTGGAACATCAGCTATTATGTTATTAGTGGGATTTGCAAATATATTTGCATGGATTTTAACAAGCCAACAAGTTCCTCAAGCTATAGCAGAAGGGGTTTTAGGAATATCTCAAAATAAATATATTGTTTTAATACTTATAAATCTACTTCTTTTATTTGTGGGAACATTTATGGAAACAATAGCTGCATTAGTTATACTATTTCCAGTTTTACTTGGAATAGTTATACCTTTAGGAGTGAATCCAATTCAGTTTGGAGTTATGGTTGTTTTAAATTTAATAATAGGACTTACAACACCACCAGTAGGGGTATGTTTATTTGTAGCTTCTAGTATTGGAAAAATATCTATGGGCGAAGCAATAAAAGCGATAGTTCCATTTTTATTAATTAGTTTAGTGGTATTAGGAATGGTAACATTTATTCCTGCAATAAGTTTATATTTACCAAATTTAATATTAGGATAAAAAGGAGTTTAAATGAAAGCGATAATAGTGTCTAAACCAAAAGAATTACAGATTGTAGAAAGAGAAATACCTAAAATATCTGAGGCAACAGACGTACTAGTAAAAATAAAGGCAGCAGGAATATGTGGTTCTGATGTTCATATTTATCATGGAACTTCTCCAGTGGCAACTTATCCAAGAGTAATAGGACATGAAATGGTTGGAGAGGTTATAGGTGTTGGAGAGGATGTAAAAGATTTAGAGATTGGAGATAAAGTCGTTGTTGAACCGATGATTGCATGTGGTGAATGTTATGCATGTAAGTCAGGAAGACCAAATGCATGTTCATCTCTTAAAGTTAGAGGATGTCATGTAGATGGAGGATTTCAAGAATATTACGTAGCTCCTAGAAAAAATATATTTAAATTTGACAGTTCAATCTCTTGGGAAGAAGCAGCTATGATAGAACCATACACAATAGCTGATCAAATAACTTGGAGAGCAGATATAAGAAAAGGAGATTATGTTTTTATAATTGGTGCAGGACCAATAGGACTATGTGTTTTAGAGATGGCTAAATTAAAAGGTGGAATTTGTATAATTTCAGACTTTAATGAAAAAAGATTAAAAGTAGCTAAAGAGTTAGGTGCTGATTATGTAATTAATCCAAATTTAGAAGACCCTTTAACTAAAGTTAGAGAGATAACTAATGGAATGGGGTCAAATGTAACAATAGATGCAGTTTGTTTACCAAAAACATTTGAGCAGGCTATTGAAATAACATCTGTAGCTGGAAGAGTTATGTGTTTAGGATTTTCTAAAGACACTTCAGAAATTGCTCAGTTAGGTATAACTATAAAAGAGTTAGATGTTAGAGGTTCAAGACATCAGACATATAAATTTGCAAATGTTGTAGAGCTATTTAATGATAGAAAATTACAAGCTAAAAAATTAGTATCAAATGTTATCCCTTTTAAAGAGGTAGATAAAGCGATGGATTTAATAGAAAATAAACCAAATGAAATTTGTAAAATAGTACTTACATTTTAAATAAAAGGAGAAAGACAACATGAAAATGACATTTAGATGGTATGGAGAGGGAAATGATAGTGTAGAGTTATCTCAAATTAAACAAATTCCTGGAGTGGAAGGGATAGTTTGGGCACTACATGATGTTCCAGTTGGGGATGTTTGGCCAATGGATAGAATATTAGAGATAAAAGAACAAGCTGAAAAAGCAGGATTACATATAGATGTAGTTGAAAGTGTAAATGTTCATGAGGATATAAAATTAGGATTACCAACAAGAGACCAATATATTGAAAATTATAAAAAAACAATTGAAAATTTAGCCAAAGTTGGAGTAAAAGTAATTTGTTATAACTTTATGCCAGTATTTGACTGGACAAGAACAGATCTTTTTAAAGAGTTAGAAGATGGATCAACAGCACTGTTTTATGAAAATGCAAAAGTAAAAGATGTAAATCCTATGGAACTTATAAAAAGTGTAAGTAAAGGAAGTGAAGGATATACAATGCCAGGTTGGGAACCTGAAAAATTTGCAAGATTAGAAAGTCTATTTGAAGCATACAAGGAAGTTGACGAAGAGAAGTTATGGGAAAATTTAAGATATTTCTTAGAGCAGATAGTACCTATAGCAGAGATAAATGGTATAAAAATGGCGATTCATCCAGATGATCCACCTTGGTCAATATTTGGGTTACCAAGACTTATGACGTCAGGGAAGAACTTGAAAAGATTATTAGAGTTAGTTGATAGTCCATCAAATGGATTAACTCTTTGTTCAGGTTCATTAGGTGCAAGTCCAGAGAATGATATCGCATCTATAGTAAGAGAGTTTTCTGATAGAATACCTTTTACTCATATAAGAAATGTAAAGATATATGAAAATGGAGATTTTATAGAAACTTCACATAGAACATGTGATGGATCTATAGATATATATGATGTTGTAAAGGCTTATCATGAAGCAGGATTTGAGGGGTATGCAAGACCAGACCACGGAAGACATATTTGGGGAGAGAAGTGTAGACCAGGATATGGATTATATGATAGAGCTCTTGGAATAATGTACATGTGGGGAATATGGGATAGTTTAAATAGACAAGAGAAGAGAGGGTAATGCTTATGGAAAAAGACAGTATATCTCAAAAAAATCCTAAGTGGTTACACTTTGGAGCAGGGAATATATTTAGAGGATATATGGGAAAAGTTCAACAAACTTTAATTGAAAAAGGGTTAGAGAATACAGGGATTATTGTAGCTGAAACTTATGATGGTGAAATTATTGAAAAGGTTTTTAAGCCATATAACAATGAAACGATTCTAGTTACTTTAGATAAAGAAGGAAAGTTTAAGCCAGAAGTAATAACGAGTATAGTTGAAAGTATTGACGCAACAGCTGAAAATTGTGAAAGGTTAGAAGAGATCTGCACAAGTAAAGATTTACAAATCATAAGCTTTACAATAACTGAAAAAGGGTATAATTTAAAAAATGGACCGATAGATCTAAATCATTTAATGGCAAAAATAACATCTTTACTATATTTACGTTATAAGAAAAATAAGGCTCCAATAGCTCTTTTGAGTATGGATAACTGTTCTGCTAATGGTGATAAAATAAAAGAGGCTGTAAAAATAGTAGCCAATGAATGGTTAAAAAGTGGTTTAGTGGAGAAAGAGTTTTTAAATTACTTAGAGGATGAAAAAAAAGTAAGTTATCCAATAACGATGATAGATAAAATTACACCAAGGCCATCACCAGAGATTAAAGAGTTTTTAGAAAATTTAGGATTTTCAAATATGGATATAATAGTAACTAAAAAAAATAGTTATACAGCACCATTTGTAAATGCAGAGGTACCAGAGTATTTTGTTGTAGAAGATAAATTTCCAAATGGAAGACCGAAGTTCGAAGAAGCAGGAGTTATATTAACTGATAGAGAATCTGTTGAAAAGGTTGAACGAATGAAAGTTACAACTTGTTTAAATCCTCTACATACGACATTAGCTATATTTGGATGTCTATTAAATAAGAAAACTATATCTGATTGTATGAAAGATTCTTTATTAAATACTTTAGTGAGAAGATTGGGATATGAAGAATCGTTAATAGTTGTAGAAGATCCTAAAATAATTAATCCTAAAGAGTTTTTAGAAGAGGTTTTAAATGAGCGTTTTTCAAATCCGTTTATACCAGATCAACCACAAAGGATAGCAACAGATACATCACAAAAAGTTGGTATTAGATTTGGAGAGACTATAAAAGCGTATTTGAAAGATGAGAAGTTAGATGTGAAAAAATTGAGATTTATTCCTTTAGTTATAGCAGGGTGGATGAGATACTTAATAGGTGTTGATGACAATGGGGCTGAGATGGCTTTAAGTAGTGATCCACTGTTAGAAGAATTAAGAGAAAATTTAAAAGGAATAGAATACTTAAATTTAGGTAGTTATAAAAAAGGAAGTTTAAATAAAATCCTATCTAATGAGACTATATTCGGAGTGGATTTAGTTGCTATTGGTTTATCAGAAATAATCGAAGAATACTTTTTAGATATGATTGGAGAGGTAGGAGGAGTTAGAAAAACTTTAGAAAGAGTTGTAGAGTAATCTACAGCTTTTTCTTTGAAGTTACATTTAAAAAATTAAATTAGAAAAAGGAGGGTGAAATGGCTGAAGAAATATTAGTAGGTAAAAATGACAAAAAAATATTTACTTTTTCAGTTTCAGATGCAAGTAAAAGAGGCTCTATTGAGGGTGAGGTAGATATAATAATTAGGCCTGGACGTAAAGAAAGTTTTGATATAGTTGAATATATCAATGAAGTGGATAGAATATCATATAATAATATTTCTGGTATTTCTTGGCATGGATTTTATCAGAAAATAAATAATGAAATTAAAATTCCTTTAATTAGATTAAAAAGAAAAGAGCAAGAAGAGATAGAAATAGAGCAAATAAGGCATAAAATAGCTATTGGAAGAAATACACCTTATTTTAGCATGGTTTGTAGTTTATATGTTCCAAAGAGGAAAGAATTTGAAAATTGTAAAAATATAACAAGTAATAATAGAAAAAGTAAAGTAGTTATTGATGTAGATAATCAAACAACTAGATTAGATTTTTTTATTCTTCCAAGACATATGGATGTACAGAAATTTATGGATACAGCAGTGGGATTGTTATATTATTTTGGAGATATAACTACTTTTGATCCAACTAAAAATGGAGAGTTTAAAACTATTGTGCCAAAAAACTTAGAATACAAAACTTTTAAGTTGGACGAGTGGTATGTATTGGTAAAAGAGGTAGTAGAAGAAAATATGAAAATAAGGGAACCTAAACTATCAGATAATTATTCATTATTATTGCACTATCCAAATCAATATGAGTATGTATTTAATAGGACATTTGCTTATCCAAATACAAAACCAATGCCTCTAGGTGAAAAATTTATAGAGGATTATTATGGTGTTTCTATTAGACAACTTTTTGAAACTCCTGTAGATAGATATAAAGAAAGAATAGAAAAAGAGAGTCAGGGCGATATATATCCATACTTATTAATAGGAGCGTATAAAAAGAACAAAGGCTAAAAATAATGTTGTGTATTTAAAATGTTTTACTAATGTGATAATGATACTTAAAAATAAGTATTGTAAGGTGTGATTACTATTTTGTGTACAAAAATCCATAAAAACAACTCTTTAATTTTAGATTTAAGGCGTTCGTTTGAAATTGATCTAATTAGTAGCCATAAGGTTAAAAAATGATATATAAAGGTGTAAAAAGCTTATTAAGAGTATGTCTGTGAAATGTATTACAAATATGCTCTTTTTTTATTGTAAAAATTTATTTATTAAATATCCATATTTTATAAAAACGCTCAGAGAAAACCTCTTCCTCTACTAGAGAGGGATGAATCAGGGCAATCTTTTTAGTTCCTTTAATCGAATATATTGCTCGACAGTTTCTATTGTTTTTTCCTAAAATATGGTATAATCAAACCATGTAAATTTTTAATTTAAGGAAGTGAAAACTATGAAGACATATAACTTAGCTTTTAAATATAGAATCTATCCTAATGAAACTCAAGCGAATACAATTAATCAAACTTTTGGTTGTACTAGATTTGTGTATAATCGATTTTTGGGTCAAAGAAAAGAAATGTATGAGATAGAGAAAAAATCTGTAACTTACAATACCCAAGCGGAAGAACTCCCCCTACTTAAACTTGAATTACCATTCTTGAAAGAGGTTGATTCAATTGCATTACAACAAGCACTTAAAAATTTAGAAACCGCATATAAAAATTTCTTTCAAAAGAGAGCTACATTTCCTAAATTTAAATCTAAAAGATCAACTAGAAAATCATATAATACAGTATCTACAAGTAATAATATTAGAGTTGAAGGGAATTTTCTAAAACTTCCAAAGCTAGGTTTAGTTAAATTTAAACTTCATAGACAGATACCTCAAAATTATAAAATTAAATCTGCTACCATTAGCCAAGAACCTAATGGGGCTTTTTACGTTTCTTTACTAACTGAATTTGAAAAAGATATAATAAAAGTTCCGAGCGATAACAATATCGTTGGGCTCGACTTTTCTATGTCTGAACTTTTTGTTAGCTCCGATAACCAAAGGGCTGACTATCCTAGATTTTTTAGAAAGTTAGAAGCTAAACTTGTTAAAGCTGCAAGAGAATTATCAAGAAAAGTTAAATTCTCACAAAATTGGTATGCAGCAAAATTAAAAGTTGCTAAAATTCATCAATCTATTAAAAATAGTAGAAAAGATTTTTTACACAAGCTATCACACGAACTTGTAACTAAGTATAATGCGATAATACTTGAAGACCTTAATATGAAAGGTATGAGTGTAGCATTAAACTTTGGTAAATCTGTCGCTGATAACGGTTGGGGAATATTTTGCACTATGCTTCAATACAAGGCTATGTTTTTAGGTAACCAAGTAATTAAAATCGACAAGTGGTTTCCATCATCAAAAACTTGTTCTTCTTGTGGAAATATAAAAGACTCACTTTCTTTAGGAGAGAGAGTATATAACTGTGAATGTGGTCATACTATGGATAGAGACCTAAATGCAAGTATAAATATTCGTGAGGTTGGTAGAAGTCTACTAGCCTATTAAAATATATATCAGGGTAGGAACTACCCGCAGAGCGTGATTAATATATCCGACATGAGTCAGATACTTTCCACGAAGCCCCGCTCCTATTAGGGTGGTGGTAGTTCACACGAAGACCTAAAGAGACTTTAAAAGGCATGAAAGTTCCAGCAATATACGTAGCAAATCCATATATGATGAGTTGTAACGAAGAGGTTTATAATGGAATGCATATGTAAAAATGAAAGAGTTAGCCTAGGAGAAGCCTCAGTTTCACTAGCTG
>JBOGAY010000171.1:0-5007 GCA_051655925.1 Sarcina sp.
ATGCATCACCACTTAAAGAGTCTATTATCGGAGATGGAATTGATATTTGTGTAGTTAGAGAGCTTACAGGTGGAATTTATTTTGGTAAAAGAGAACTTTTAAAGAATGGGAAAGAAGAGATTGCTAGAGATACAGAGCAGTATTCAACTTCAGAAGTTAGAAGAATAGCTAAAACAGCATTTGATATTGCTATGAAGAGAAATAAAAAAATAACAAGTGTTGATAAGGCAAATATTCTTGAGAGTTCAAGACTTTGGAGAAGAGTAGTTGAAGAAGTTCATGCTGATTATCCTGAAGTAGAAGTTAATCATATGTATGTAGACAATGCTTCAATGCAACTTGTGAGAGATCCAAAGCAATTTGATGTTATCTTAACAAGTAATATGTTTGGAGATATTTTATCAGATGAGGCTTCTATGATAACTGGTTCGATAGGAATGTTACCTTCAGCAAGTTTAGGTGTAGGAAGTTTTGGAATGTATGAGCCGATTCATGGTAGTGCACCTGATATTGCAGGGAAAGGAATTGCAAATCCACTTGCAACAATTTTATCAGCAGCTATGATGCTTAGATATAGTTTTAATTTAGAAAATGAAGCAGTAGCTGTTGAAAATGCAGTTATAAAAGTTTTAGAAGATGGATATAGAACTGGAGATATTAATAGTGATGGTATGAAACTTGTTGGAACAGATGAAATGGGACAACTTGTTATAGATGCTTTAGTTTAGAGGTGAGTTAAATGAGAAGTGATAGAGTGAAAATAGGAGCAAGTAAGGCTCCACATAGATCGTTATTAAAGGCTTCTGGGCTTACTGATGAAGAGATTGCAAGACCTCTTATTGGAGTTGTTACATCTCAAAATGATATTATTCCGGGACATATAAATTTAGATAAAATAGTTGAAGCAGTTAAAACAGGAATAGTTATGGCTGGGGGAACACCTTTAGTTTTTCCAGTTATAGGAGTTTGTGATGGAATTGCTATGGGGCACAAGGGAATGAAGTATTCTCTTGCAACTAGAGAAATTATAGCGGATTCAATTGAATGTATGGCAATAGCTCATGGGCTTGATGGACTTGTTCTTGTCCCAAACTGTGACAAGATTGTTCCGGGAAGTGTTATGGGGGCTTTAAGGGTTAATATCCCAACAGTAGCAGTTTCAGGTGGACCAATGCTTGCAGGGATTTTCAAAGATAAGAAGTGTAGTCTTTCTACTGTTTTTGAGGCAGTTGGTTCTTATGAAGCAGGAAAGATGACTGAAAAAGAGCTTTTAACTTTAGAAAATAATGCTTGCCCAACTTGTGGTTCATGTTCAGGAATGTTCACAGCTAACTCAATGAATTGTCTATGTGAAAGTTTAGGGATTGCACTTCCTGGCAATGGAACAATTCCAGCAGTTTACTCAGAGAGAATAAGACTTGCTAAAAAAGCTGGTATGGTAATTATGAATCTTGTTGAGAAAGATATTAAGCCAAGAGATATTATAAATGAAAAGAGCATTGCTAATGCACTTGCAGTAGATATGGCACTTGGGTGTTCAAGTAATAGTGTTCTTCATTTAACTGCTATTGCAAATGAAGCAAAAGCCAATATAGATTTAGAGATGATTAATGAAGTAAGTTCAAAAGTTCCAAACCTTTGTAAACTTTCACCAGCAGGGACTTCTCATATAGAAGATTTATACGCAGCAGGTGGAGTTACTGCAGTTATGAATGAGCTTAGCAAGAAGAATTTAATCGATTTATCTTTAATTACAGCTACAGGAAAAACTCAAGGTGAAAACATTGAGGGAGTTAGAGTTTTAGATAATTCAGTTATTAGAGATATAGAAAATCCATATAGTGAAACAGGTGGGATTGCTATTTTAAGAGGTAATCTTGCAAAGGATGGTGCTGTTGTTAAAAAATCAGCAGTTTTACCAGAAATGTTAGTTCACAAAGGTCCAGCAAGAGTTTTCAATTCAGAAGAAGAATCTATTGAAGCAATTATGTCAGGAAAAATTATAGGTGGAGATGTAGTTGTAATTAGATATGAAGGTCCTAAGGGAGGCCCTGGAATGAGAGAGATGTTATCGCCAACTTCAGCAATTGCAGGGATGGGACTTGATAAATCAGTAGCTCTTATTACAGATGGAAGATTCTCAGGAGCCACTAAGGGGGCTTCAATTGGGCATGTATCACCTGAAGCAGCCGAAGGTGGAGTTATTTCACTTGTTGAAGAGGACGATATTATTTCAATAGATATCCCAAATGGAGTTTTAGAATTAAATGTTTCAGATGAAGTTTTAGCAAAGAGAAAAGAAAATGTAGTTTTATTAGAACCTAAAATTAAAGAAGGATATTTATATAGATATTCAAAACTTGTTTCATCAGCTAGTGAGGGAGCAATCCTTAAATAATATTTAAATAATTTCATCTGAAGGATCAGTAACAGCAACTTAAATAGCGTATGTTTTTACATCCTTGTAGAAGATAGAAAATAATAGATATTAGATAAAAAGATTTTAGCTTGAAATATCAAGAATTAGCAATAAGAAAATTAAAAAGGGGTGATTTTTTTATGATGTTAAATGGATCAGAAATATTGGTAAAGTGTTTATTAGATCAAGGTGTTGATACTATCTTTGGTTACCCAGGTGGAGCAGTATTGAATATCTATGATGCTTTATATAAAAATAGAGATAAGATTAATCATGTTTTGACTTGTCATGAGCAAGGGGCGGCTCATGCAGCTGATGGGTATGCTAGAGCTACTGGAAAGGTAGGCGTATGCTTAGCTACATCAGGTCCAGGAGCTACAAACCTTGTAACTGGAATAGCAACAGCTTATATGGATTCAATCCCTATGGTTGCTATAACAGGAAATGTTCATAAGTCGCTTCTTGGAAAGGATAGTTTTCAAGAGGTAGATATAGCTGGGATTACAATGCCGATTACAAAGCATAACTATATAGTTAAGGATTTAAAGAACTTACAAAAAGTTGTTAGGGAAGCTTTTTATATAGCAAAGCAAGGAAGACCAGGACCGGTTCTTATAGATATTACAAAGGATGTTACTGGAGATTTAGCTGAATATGAGTATAAAGCACCTAAAACTATAAAAAGAAGTACAAATTATATAACAGATGCTGCCATTGGAAAAGTTGCAGATATTATCAATAATAGTAAAAAACCATTTATATATGCAGGTGGGGGAGTTATAAGTTCAGAAGCAGAAAAAGAACTAAAAAGATTGTCAGACAAAATTTCTTCACCAGTATCAAGTTCTCTTATGGGACTTAGTGCAGTAGATGGAACTTCAAAACTTGCAACAGGCATGATCGGTATGCATGGAACTAAAGCATCTAATTTACTTGCAGTTGAATGTGATGCACTTATTTGTATAGGTGCAAGATTTAGTGATAGAGTTGTGGGGAAAAAAGAAGATATTAAAAATGCAAAAGTTATTCACATTGATATAGATCCTGCTGAAATAAATAAAAATATTAAGGCTGATTGTTATGTAGTTGGTGATATTAAAGAAGTTTTAAATAAATTACTTCCTTTAATAGATGATAAAAAAAATAATGAGTGGATAAGTAGATTAGAAGAACTTAAAGAGAATACAGAGAATATTCTTGTAGGACCTAATACACCTAAAGAACTTTTTAAAGTTTTAAATACAATTACAAATGGAGATGCTGTTATTGTTACAGATGTAGGACAACATCAAATGTGGACAGCACTTAATTATAAATTTAAAACTCCAAGAACTTTCGTAAGTTCAGGAGGGCTTGGAACTATGGGGTTTGGACTTGGTGCAGCAATAGGGGCGCAATTTGCAGTTCCAGATAAAAAAGTAATTTTAATTACTGGTGATGGTAGCTTTGCAATGAACTGTAATGAGGTTCCAACAGCAGTTAAAAATGGATTGCCATTAACAATAATATTATTAAATAATAATGCACTTGGGATGGTTAGACAATGGCAAACTCTATTCTATGACAAGAGATATTCAAGTACAACTCTTGATAGAAAAACAGATTTTGTAAAGCTTGTTGAAAGCTTTGGTGGTCAGGGGTATAGAATAGACACTGATGACAACACATATGAAATTTTAAAAGAAGCAATTGAAAGTAAGGAAACTACAATAGTAGATTATATAATTCATGAAGATAATAAGGTATTTCCTATGGTGGCACCTGGAGCTCCAATTAAGGATATTATTCTAGGAGAAGATGAGGAGTAGATTAATTTGAAAAGGGGAGAGATTTTATGAGTAAAAAAATAAAAATATTTGATACCACCCTAAGAGATGGGGAACAAACACCTGGAGTTAATCTTAACCTCAAAGAGAAAGTTATTATAGCTAAAAAGCTTGAAGAACTTGGAGTAGATGTAATTGAAGCAGGATTTCCTATGGCATCAAAGGGAGATTTTGATGCTGTGGAAGCAATTGCAAAAGAAGTTAAAAACTCTACAGTTGCAGCACTTTGCAGAGCGAATAAAGCTGATATAGATAAGGCTTTTGATGCAATAAAGTATGCAGCAAAACCAAGAATTCATACTTTTATAGCGACTTCACCTATTCACATGAAGCATAAGCTTAATATGAGTGAATCAGAAGTTTTAGAAAAAGCTGTTGAAATGGTTGCTTATGCAAAGTCTCTTTGCGAAGATGTAGAATTCTCAGCAGAGGATGCGTATAGAAGTGATAAAGATTTTTTAGTTGAAATTTTTTCAAAGGTTATAAAAGCAGGAGCAACAGTTATAAATGTTCCAGATACAGTTGGGTATGCATTACCTACTGATTATTATGATTTTATGAAGTATGTTATTGAAAATACTAAAGGGGCAGATAAGGTTGATTTTTCTATTCACTGTCATGACGATTTAGGAATGGCAGTAGCTAACTCACTTAGTGGGATAATGGCTGGTGCAACTCAGGTTGAATGTGCTGTAAATGGACTTGGTGAAAGAGCAGGAAATGCAGCTTTAGAAGAAGTAGTTATGACTATTAAAACTAGAG
>JBOGAY010000172.1:0-14692 GCA_051655925.1 Sarcina sp.
ACATTCGCCATTTCTTTTCCTGTATATGTTTTTCCATTTACAGTTACTGATCCTACATGATATCCTGGCTGACTCTCTGGAGTTCCAACATTTATTTCTTGTCCAACTACTCCATCTACAACTTGTGGTGTTTTAATTATTTTTCCATCTACTGTTGTTTCTGTTGTTAAACTTGCTTTTTTCTGTGTTAATGTTATTGTTTGAACACCATCTTTTGTTAATGTTTGTTCTCCTGCTTTTACTCCTGATTCTGTCATTGTATATTTATTTGAATCTGGATTTGCGTAAGTTGGTACATTAACTGTTGTTCCTTCTAATCCACTTGTAATTGTTGAATTTCCTGAAATCCCTTCAACGTGTACCGGTTTATTTGTATATGGATTTATAACTTCTACTGTTCTTGTTATTGAAACTTCTGGAGCTACTATATATGTTATATCATCATTAGTAGCACTAAATTTTTTAGGTAAATCTGCTATTGAAACTTTTTTTCCATTAAGTAGAACTTCAACAATACCATAATGGTCAGGAACTATTGGTTTTTTAAAGTTTACTTCTTCACCTTCTTTTCCCTCTAACACCTGCTGATTTGTCTCTACATTAGTCAAACTTCCTGAACTTGTAACATATTGTCCATCTTTGGTTTTTACTGTTACAGTATCCTTCGAATTTTTCACTATTGTATAAACTATATCTTGATTTCCATCAGTAAAATAATTAGGTAATGGATAATTTTCGTATGTTTCATTGTCTTTTAACTTAATCTTTTGACCATTTATACTAAGTCCTACAATTGAATATCCCTTAGGAATTATTGGTTTTTCTAAATTTGCTGAAGTATATGGAACACCTTTTAAATTTTGTTGTAAAACATCTTGTGTATTTTCTACTGTTGGTTCTTCTATAGCATGTAAAGTACCATCAATACTAACGTACTGTCCTAATGGATATTCAGTATTTGATTGCGTTTTAACTTCCATTGTAATACTCGGTTCATTAAAAGCATCTGATGCTATCGTATTGTAAATAATTCCTGGATTATAATAGTAATCATTTTCTGCTAATGGATTTGTTGTTTTTATAGTTATTCCTTTATCCGTAAGTGATGTACTTAAACTTGCTATTGCAAGACTTTGATTTGACTCATTCATATCATAAAAATTAATTGTTCCACCAAAATTTGAGCACACTCTCACAGTCGGAACTCCATTAACTCCTGCAAATGGAGTAACTGTTCCTAATATATCAACTCCATTTCCATACTTGTACTCTTTTCCTACAACTAATTTTGGAACCTCTACATTTTCAGTATAAAATGTTAGTGGGATAATGTTTTGAGTAAATACTATAGGTTTTCCCTCTTTATTTTTTAACATTTCAAATCCATTTGGCCCTTGATACTCTACATGGCAAGTATTTAAACCAAAATTAGTATCATTTCCTGGTTGTGCCAAATATTTATCTGTTCCTGCAATCTTTTCAAAAGTATAATAAGATTCTTTTATTTTTTCTCCACTTGGACTTGTATATATTGTTTCTTGTTTTGTTAAATTTCCTTGTGCTAAAATTTCTCCTTTACTATTAGAAATCTTAATTAAAACTCCATTTAAATTCGTATTTGTTGAAAGAAATATTTTTCCAACAGGCATGAATCCACTATCTTCTTGAAAGTTCATTACAACATGATCATCTAATGGTTGTACACCTAAATTTCTAGCTTTAATCACCTTATTCATTTCATTCTTTAACCATGTATTTCTTTCTGCAGATGCTGTAACTCCACTTTTATTATTAGATGCTAATAATGTTTTGTGTTGGCTATTTTCTTGATGTCCTACTACTGGTTGAACTACTGCAGTTGTAACCATAGCACCTGTTAGCATAGTAGCCATAACTTTTTTACTTAACATACAAATCCTCCTTAGTTTATCAAATTCAAGCTATTTTAATCTTTAATTGTTTAATTTAAGTAATTAAAATTCCCTAATTTTGTTATACAATGGCTATATTTTTTTGTCAATTTTTTCTAAAATTATGTATTTAATAAAGAAAATGAATATTTTAGAAATAAAACTATATGTATTTCCTATATCTAAAAGACTTTATCATTTAAATCATTAAATAATTATCATTTAAATATTCCATATTTTTCTTGTTCACATTTTTTTCATATTTAAATATCTCTTTTATAAAAAAAATAAAAGTAAGCTTTCAAAACAATTACAAATAAAATTTCAAAAGCCTACTTTTTTTAATTTAATTAAATTTTTTATTAAATTTCTGTTTTCACTAACTATATTAAGTAATCTACAGCTACTCTACTTACTGCAACACTTTTTATAAATTTAGCTGCAGCTATATGCATTGGATGAACTTGATATGCATCTAAATCTTCTTGTGATTTAAATGTTGATACTAATATAACATCATAATTATTTTCTATAACATTCATATCTATTCCAACTTCTATATCTACTATTTCTAATACCTTTCCTTTTAATGCTTCTAAATCAGCTTTTATTTTTAATACTGACTCATTTTTATTTTCTTCTTTTATTTTCCACATTACTATATGTTTTAACATTATATTTCACCTCATATTATATTTAACTAATTATACTACCATTAGTTAACTTGAGTTTACTAAAGAAGTTTTTTACTGTCAAAACTTATAATTTTTTTCAAAAAACTTTTCTAGAGTATTTGTAAACATTTATATGTTTTTAGAGCTTTATGTTAATAATTCAAGTATTTTTAATTAATTATCCTATTATCTTATTGTTATTACTTATATTTCATCATTATAATTTTATTAATTACTAAAATTAGGAGATTTTACTATGAAAATGACTAAAAAAAAGATATTTCTTTTCACTAGTGTTATAATTGGCACTACTATTTTTATAAGCAGTTCCCATATGATAGGAAAATTAGTTTATGACACCTCAATTGGATTATCACAAAAAATAAACAATGAAGATATGATTGCTGTTTATAGTAAAAGATCTGGAAATCCTCTTGAAAAACTTAATTATTATAACCACCAAAAACTAATGGTCAAAAGTGAAATTAATAATTATGATATTGATACACTTGTTATTAAATCACCTAAAGACACTGATAATACTATGATTATAGTCCACGGCATTCAAAGTAATTATAACGAATTATTAGATATTGCTTTTGAATATCTTGACAACGGATATAATGTTGTTTTATATAATCAAAGAAATACTGGACTTACAGGTGGTGACACTTATACTTTTGGACGTTATGAAAGATACGACCTTGATAGCATTGTTACATATACTAAATCTATTTTTCCAACAGGATCTTTAGGTGTACATGGTTTTTCTATGGGTGCTTCAACCTCTGCTATGCATTCAAGGATTAATGAAAAACATAGATTAGTTGATTATTACATATTAGACTCTCCATATAGTAAAATGGAAGATTCTATTCAACTTGGAATTTTAGACGTTGGAATTCCTGAATCACTAACCGGTATAGTTAGTTTTCTTGGGAATCATTATACTAAATTAAAAGAAGGTTTTGAGTACAAAGATGTTAAACCTGTCAATGATGTTAAAAATATAAACACCCCTGTTATGCTTATTCATGGTACATCAGATGATATATGTTCACCTGATAATAGTCAAGAAATTTATGATGCAATCCCTCATAATAATAAAGAACTTTGGTTTGTTGAAGGTATTGAACATACTCAGGCATTTTCAAATAATACTGAACTTTATATGAATAAAATCTTTACTTTTATAGAAAATTATAAAGATAAATAAAACTCTTATGTCAAAATAATTTATTTTGGCATTTTTTTATTATTTTTTATCTCTTGCATAATTTCTATAATTAAGGCTAATATTAAAGTATAATTTATTAAGTTGTAAACTAAGGAGAAGTATATATGGGTATAGGTAGACTATATAAAGCACAAAAAAACAAAAGAAATGTAACTAAGGGAGCAAAAGAATTAGTTACTGTTGAAAAGCTTTCTAAAAAAACTATTGAAGAAATTGATAATCTTCTTATTAATATAGGAAATGAAAAGTTTAAGGATGAGCTCTTATCTCTTAAAGCAATGATTTCACTTGATTTAAGCTCAAAAGATAATATGGGGATAAGTAATTATCTTTATGGAAGGCTTTACAGAACTCATGTAACTTCTGAGTATAGTATTGCTAAAAAACAATATCAAAATGAACTTTTAGAGCAACATACTTCTATTGGCAAAAATAAAGAACTTGAAAGTCTTTTTGAAAATTCAAAAGAAATTTTTGCTCTAAATATCAAAATAGCTAGAAATCTTTTATCTTTAACTAAAGATTATGCTATTACAAATAGAGATTTGCTTCCTAGAAATCAAAAAGAATTTGACTTATATATGGAAGAATATGATGTTTATATCAACGATAGATTAAATGATATTAATTCAAAAATTGAAAATATTGATTTAAATTCTATGAAAAATAGCATTCCTACTGAAGTAAAAACTTTCATAGATCAAAAGTTACTTTTACAACCTTTAGAAGATAATATTGATGATTTGGATAAATATCTTGAAGAATTATTCTTATATGAATTAAGACTTACTAAGATTATTCTTTCACTTAAAGATTTAGAAGATAAATCTCATGAATTAAGTACTTTTGTTGATATTCTTATAGAATTTAATAAACTTATTATTATGGCTACATTAAATATTTTCAAAGTTACTAAACCTTTCAATGATAAGTATTCTACTTATCTTGGAGATTTTAATCTTAATGAAAAAATCAAAGCTGACTTTGAAATTATTAAAGATACTGCAAATAAAATAATGTAAAAAAACAGGACTGTATCATTTTAAAATGTCCTTGACTAAGGGTACACTTTATTCCTCTTCCAATACAGTCCTGTTTATTTTAATACTTAGCCCTCTTCTTTTATTTAAAACTTCCTCTATTATCTTAAAGCATTTATTTCAATTTTTATTCTTTCACCAAATATCTATTATTGTTTATTACTTAATTCTAAAAGTTTATAAGTAAATTAGCCATTTCTATAGCTGTTACTGCGGCATCATACCCTTTATTTCCAGCTTTTGTTCCTGCTCTTTCAATAGCTTGTTCAATTGTATCTGTTGTTAATATCCCAAATATAACTGGTACTTCTGTTTCAAGCCCTACTGCTCCAATTCCTTTTGCTGCTTCTGAACATACATAATCAAAATGAGGTGTTGAACCCTTTATAACTGCTCCTAAACATATTACTGCATCATAGTTATTACTCTTTGCCATTTTCTTTGCTATAAGTGGAATTTCAAATGCTCCTGGTACATATGCTACTTCTATCTTATCCTCATCTACTCCATGTCTTTTAAGTCCATCAATTGCTCCTCCAAGTAATTTCGAAACTATGAACTCATTGAATCTTCCTACTACTATTCCTACTTTTAAATTACTTGCTACTAAATTTCCTTCTAATATTTTCATTTCTACTTCCTCCAATATATATAATTAATTTAATTTTTAAACAAACATATGATTCATTTTTTCTTTTTTAGTTTTAAGATAAAACTCGTTTTTTTCATTGTGATTCATTTGAATTGGTATTCTTTGATTTATCTCAATTCCAAATTCCTCTAAGGCATCTATCTTGCTTGGATTATTAGTCATCAAATCAACTTTTGATATTCCAAGATTTTTTATAATTCCTGCTGCTATTTCATAACTTCTTGCATCTGCTACAAAACCTAGTTCAAGATTAGCTTCTACTGTATCAAGCCCCTCATCTTGAAGTGCATAAGCTTTTAGTTTATTTATAAGTCCTATTCCTCTTCCTTCTTGTCTCATATACAATAAAACTCCGCAGTCTTCTTCTGCTATTCTTTTCATTGCTGCATCATACTGTTCTCTACAATCACATCTTTGTGAACCAAGTGCATCTCCTGTTAAACATTCTGAATGAACTCTTAAAAGTACTGAATCCTTATTTTCTATATCACCTTTAACTAAGGCTACATGATGTTCTCCATTTAATTTATTTATAAAACCATACATAGTGAAATCACCATATCTAGTTGGCATCTTTGTTTCTACTACTCTTTCTACAAGACTTTCAAATTCTTTTTGCTTTCTATATTCAATTAAGTCCTGAATAGTTATAATCTTTAATTCATGTCTCTCACAAAACCCTTCTAGGTCTGTAAGTCTAGCCATCTCTCCATTATCTTTTATGATTTCACAGATAACACTTGCTCCCTTAAATCCAGCAAGCCTTGCAAGGTCAACTCCCGCCTCTGTATGTCCATTTCTAACTAGAACTCCACCATCTTTAGCTACTAGAGGAAACATATGCCCTGGTCTTCTAAAGTCCATTGGATTATCACTCTCTAGAACTTTTTTAATAGTTAATGCTCTTTCAAAAGTTGATATACCTGTTGTTGTATCCTTATAATCTATTGAAACTGTAAAAGCTGTTTCATGGTTATCAGTATTATTTGAAACCATAGCACCTATATTTAATCTTTCTGCTATCTCCTTTTCAACAGGTATACATATAAGCCCTTTTCCGTAAGTTGCCATAAAATTTATAGCCTCTCCTGTAACTGCTTCTGCTGCCATAAAAAGATCACCTTCATTTTCTCTATCTTCATCATCAACAACTACTATAATTTTTCCGTTCCTTATATCTTCAATTGCTTCTTCTATCTTATTAAACTTAAACACATTAACCCCCTACATGAACCCATTACTTCTTAGAAAATCTTCGCTTATATTTGATTTTTTCTCTTTCTTTTGAACCCCTAAAAGCTTCTCTACATACTTTCCTATAACATCACACTCTAAATTAACTACTCCACCAATTTCATTTTTTAATAAAGTTGTTTCCTCTCCTGTGTGTGGAATTATAGAAACCTTAAAACATCTATCATCTACACAGGCAACTGTAAGACTTATCCCATCAATACATATTGAACCTTTCTCTACTACATACTTTAGAATTTCATCTCCTGCACTTATAGTTACCCAAGTAGCATTCTCATCTTTTTTATAATTCTCTATAACTCCAGTTCCATCAACATGTCCACTAACTATGTGACCACCAAATCTTCCATTAGCTATCATAGCTCTCTCTAAATTTACAGAGCTACCAGTCTTTAAAGTTGAAAGATTAGTTCTATTCATAGTTTCAGTCATAACATCAGCCTCAAAACTGCTTTTATCAAGATTTGTAACTGTAAGACAAACTCCATTAGTCGCTATACTATCTCCGAGCTTTGTATCTTCTAAAACCTTGCTAGCTAAAATGCTTATCTTTGCAGACTTACCATTAACTTTTATAGAATTTATTTTTCCTAGTTCTTCAATAATTCCTGTAAACATCTATCTTCCCCTCTTTAAATATCCTTCAACCACAATGTCAGTATCTACTTTCCTTGTAGTCAAATAATAAATTTTAAAAGCCTCACTAAGTTTTTCTATACCAAGTCCTTCAACTGAAGTCTTAGCACTTCCCCCTATAATCTTAGGTGCTATATAAAACTGGAGCTTATCTACAATTCCCTCACTTATCGCTGAATAAGCAAGTGTAGAACCTCCCTCTAAAAGAATGCTATCTATACCAATCTCTCCAAGCTTCATCACAAGCTCATTAAGATTTACTTTTCCATCTTTATTCTCTGTAACTATAACCTTAATCCCTTTATCTATAAGTTCTTGCTTATACTTCATATCACAAAGGTTAGTAGTTGCTATAATTGTATTTTCATTAAATTCATCAATTAAAACTCTAGCCCCTTTAGGTATTCTAAGTCTGCTATCAACTATAATCCTTACAGGATTTCTTCCTCCCTCAAGCCTACAAGTAAGCCTTGGATTATCTTTGATAACAGTATCTACTCCAACCATAATTCCCATTAAAGAATTCCTAAGTCTTTGAACTTCTTCCCTAGACTTTTCACAGCTTATCCACATAGACTCACCATGTTTTGTTGCTATCTTCCCATCAAGTGACATAGCTGACTTATATAAAACAAAAGGTCTTTTAGTCTGAATATACTTTCTAAAAACTTCTTGTTGTTTCTTACATTCATCCTCTAAAACTCCAACTTCAACCTCTATCCCAGCTTGTCTAAGTTTTTCAACTCCTCTACCAGCCACTAATGGATTTGGATCAAGTGCTCCAACATAGACTTTAGAAATTCCCATTTCTATAATCTTATCCGCACAAGGTGGAGTCCTCCCATAATGAGAACAAGGTTCTAAAGTTACATATATTTCCGCTCCCTTACAATCTTCAGTCAAACTATTAAAAGCATTAACCTCAGCATGTCCTTCTCCATACACCTCGTGATATCCACTCCCAATAATTTCACAATCTTTCACTATCACTGCCCCAACTAAAGGATTAGGATTAACTTTCCCTTCTCCCTTATCTGCAAGTTCAATAGCTACTCGCATAAATTTTTCATTCAAAATAATCACCTCAAAAAATTACTTTAAACTTAGTAAATCTTAAAAATAAAAGCCCGAAGAAATTAATCTTCGGGCTTTTAAAAATATATAATGAATCAAATTAAATAAAAATACAATTTTTACCATATATAAATAAGGATATAGCCTTCCTACTGAAATTAGTTTTTACTCATAATAAAATAAAAAAGCTCTAGAATATAAACGCAGACTCAATTCAGGTTCATCCTGAATGCTTAGTCGCAGTATCTAGGAGCGTGTGATTCTTTATTCCTAACTTGTTTAGGAATAGTAGAATCACTAGCTATCAGATATATAACTATTCCAGAGCATAATAATTTCAACTAAATAAAGGTATAACAATGCTAGAATTTGTGAGTATCACAAAATAGCTATTTATTAATAACCTTACCTATATATCATCATCTTCTTTCATCCAGACTATACTGTCGGCTTTGGAATTTCACCAAATCATGCGCAAATGGCTCGTGGGCTTTACCACCGGTAGGGAATTTCACCCTGCCCTGAAGATTTATTAAGTTATAATATGATAATATTATTCTTTACTTTATTTGTCAATTATATTTTTTGTGATACTAATTTCATTTTCAACTTCTTGAATAACTCGTTTTGCTCTTTTGCTTAAATTTAACACGTCCTGAACTAAACTATTAATATTAATCAAAACTGCAAATGCATTATCTATCATTTCTTCATTATAAAATCTATTTTCAGTAGGATATCTATCTAATATAAAACTCGTATCTAGCATTTTTAAACTTTGATAATCGTCTCTACTTAACTCTGTATTCAAATCACTTTTTATAGCATCATATATAGCACTTACTTCATGTACTAGAAGCTCAATACCATATTCCTTTATCACAAAAGCTTTTAAAATCCTTTCAATTGCACCATGTACTATTTCTAATTGTCTTGGGTATGACAAGCCCACTTTATTGGCAAGTATAGAATCCCTCATCATTACATTAGCATCAGCACTCCAAAATTTATAATTTTCTTTTTTAGTACAATTAGGTTTAAACTTTTTATACTTTCCTGTCTTATTTGTTCTACATTCTAATGTAAATCTTTCAATTATATTCTACATCTTCTATCCTCTTAAAAAATCTACTAAAACAGCTAAGCCTGTTTCTTTTGCATAGTCTTCAATTTCTGTAAGAATTTCACCCATTTCTTTTGCTTTAATATTTTCTTTTACATAAACTTGTATCACATAATATCCATCTACTTCATTATATTTAAATTCTGTTATTTTTTCTAAAATTTCATTGCTTAGATTCTTTTTAGCATAATTTATTATCATATTATATTGTTCTTGACTCATCTTTTTCACTCCACTCTCATTTTAATTTAGCTTACTCATATTGTAACTTATTTTATTTTATAAAAAAAGATAGCACCAAAAAAGATGCTATCCTCTAATTAAAACTCTCTTATCTTACTAAAAGTCACGGACTTTTTTAAGACAAACAATGACTCTCAGCAGTAGCTTACTGCCAATCAAATTTCGCTACGCTCATTTTCTTGGGTAAGCCTTGCATGGACGATAGTAACGCCTTACTAAAAGTCGCGGACTTTTGTAAGCCTAACAATCGTCTCAACATGTGGTGTATGTGGGAACATATCCATAAGTAGAGTTTTTTCTATTTCATATCCGCTTATTTCAAGTGATTCTAAGTCTTCAACAAGTGTCTTAGGATTACATGAAACATAGATTATTTGTTTTGCTTTGAATTTTATTACGTATTCCATAGCTTTTGGGTGAACTCCACTTCTTGGTGGGTCAAGGATGATAATATCTGGGTTACCTGTCATTGTTTTAATAACCTCAGCTACATCTCCAGCTATGAAAGTACAGTTATCAAGTCCATTAAGTTTAGCATTTTCATTAGCAGCAACAACTGCCTCTTCTATAAGCTCAACTCCTGTAACTTTACTTGCTTTTCCTGCTGCTATTTGTCCTATTGTTCCTGTTCCACAGTATAGGTCAAATACTTCTTTATTCTGTGCATCTCCCATGAAATCTCTTACAAGGCTATATAACTTTTCAGCACCAAGTGAGTTTGTTTGGAAGAATGATAATGGAGAAATTTTAAAGTTTAACCCTAAAAGTTCTTCTGTGATATAGTCTTGACCAAATAAAATGTTTATTCTATCTGCTGCAACTGTATCTGATAGTGAATCATTCTCTGTATGTATAACTGATTTAAGTTCTCCATCAAAGTTAAGACCTTTAATTATTTCAGTATATTCTGTTAAATCAAAGTCTATTTGAGTTGTAGTAACAAGGTTAACCATTATTTCACCAGTTTTTTGTGCTTTTCTCACAACAAGGTGTCTTAAGTAACCTTCTCTAGCCATAACTCTGTAGTATGGAAGATTAGCTTTTCTAAAGTACTCAAGAGTAGCTCTTGATACCTTTGCAAAATCATCATCAGTTAAACAACATTCAGCTATGTTAACTATTCCAAATCTTTTACCAACCATGTGCATTCCAAGATTAAGATCTCCACCCTTTGTTTCATCTCCGAATGAATACTCCATCTTGTTTCTGTAATGGTTAATTTCCGGGCTTCCTTCTATTCCTAAAAATTCTCCCATTGTTCTATTTGCATTAGAAAAAAGTTTTTTAACTTCATCAACTTTAAACTCTAATTGCTTTTCATAAGGTATAACCTGTTGTAAACATCCACCTGAAACTCCATAGTGATCACAAACTGGTTCTATTTCATACTCTGCTCTTTCTACAACTTCTCTAACCTTTATTTCTAGATAATCTTTTCTTTTTTTGCTTACAGTTCCTAAAACTTTTTGTCCTGGGAAAGTATTTTTAGCATAAACTTTCATGCCATCAATAAATCCAAAACCTTTAGCAGGGAACTCTATATCTTCAATAGTAAGTTCTACTTGTGTACCTTTTTTCATTTTTCACCTCTAAATGCATGTCTTCTTATCTAAATAATCTATTTCCAAATGTTGCTCTAAATCTTGTTCCTTGCATTATTAATGGATATATTATGTTAGCTGCTACATAAAGTATAAAGAATACTGGTACTCTTTCTACTATGTAGTATCCTAAAAGTCTTACAACTCCATCCATAATTAATAATGCTAAAAGTGATGAACCAATAACGATACATTGGTCAATTACTCCAGTCATTAATCTTGAGAAAAATCCTTTTACAGGCTCTTCAGAAGATTTCATTTCATTATTTTTCACCTTAACATCTTCTTTTTCTAACTCTATTTTTTTATTATCTTGATTATTATTTTCCATATTTTAGACCCTCCCTTTTCCAACTTAGAAATGTCATTTCCTAAGTATACTATATACAAGTATTCATTGTAAACTAAGCTATATATTTCATTACAAGACTTCAGCTAAGGTTTTAAATGCCTTAGCTGAATAACTTACTTTTTATTTTACATTAATTCATAATATTAAGCCACTCTTTGCATTTAGAAAAAATATTTTCATCTCCAAGTATATCAGATATAACTGCATACCCTGTGACATCTATATGACTTATTTTTTCCAAACATGAAAGTTTTATTCCTCCAATAGCTACAATTGGAATATTTTTTATTTTATCTGATATTTCTTCTAAAAGACTTACCCCAACATTATTTGCATCTTTTTTTGTACTTGTTGCAAAAACTGCACCAACGCCTATATAATCAGCTCCATTATCTCTAGCTTCCTTTGCAAGTTCTACCGTGTTAGCTGAAACTCCAATAATCATTTTTTCTCCAACTAAAGCTCTAACATCTTTTAAAGGAACATCACTTTGTCCTACATGAACTCCATCAGCATTTGATAATATTGCTATATCAACTCTATCATTAACTATAAATAAGGCATCATATTTTGTAGTTAATTCTCTTAACTTTCTAGCCTTTTCTAAAAATGCCTTTCCTCCAAGATTTTTCTCTCTAAGCTGAACACATTTGACTCCTGCTTTTAAACTCTCTTCTATTTCATAGTAAAAATCTCTACCTTCTAAAATATCAGAATCAGTTACAAGATATAATTTCATTTTCTCTAAGTTTTTCATCACTTGATTCCCCCTCATATGATTACTCTAGAATTTTATGCCTCTTCAACTTTTGCAAGCTTTCTCATTTTTTCTTCTGTTAGCAAATATATTTCATCCATTAAAGCTACTCTAAAACTTCCGATGCCTTGTCCTTCTTTTTCTGCTAGCTCACCTGAAAGTGACATTGTTAAAACTCCCATAGCCGCTGCTTCTAAATCATTGTCACAAGCACCAAGATAAGATGCTATAAGACTAGCACTCATGCACCCTGTTCCAGTAACACTCTTAAGTTTAGTAGTTCCATTAGAAATCTTAATAACTTTCTCTCCATCAGTTATATAATCTTCCCTACCTGTAATTGCAAGAATTGTATTAAGCTCTTTACTAATTCTTTTAATCTCATCTATATTAATATCATTGTCTAAAGAATCAACACCTTGTCCTTTAGCTTTCATTCCTCCAATTGCTTTAATCTCTGCAAGATTTCCCTTAATAACAGTAAAACTATTAAGCTCTAAAAGCTCATTAACGTACTTAAACCTTGTAGGACTAGCAAACACTCCAACTGGATCTAAAACAATCTTCTTATTATAAAGTTTTGCAAACTTTGCTACCACTTTAAAAACTTTTTCTGTTTCTCTATTAATTGTTCCTATGTTAATAACAATACTACTTGCTATCTTAACTATATCCTCTACATCTTCTAAATATGATGACATTATAGGACTAGCCCCTATCGCAAGAGTTGCATTAGCACAATCATTTATTGTAACCTCATTTGTAAATTGAACTACAAGTGGTGTATTTTCTTTAACCTTATTTATTAAATTAAACATAATCTATCTCCTAACTTCTAAGTTTACTAAAAAACTTATATTTTTCCTCCACACCAATAACTAATATTAAAACTATAAAAAAACTAATAATATCTCTATTATCCGAAATCTGTTGATTTGCAAAACAGTTATACATAATATGTATAAACACTGGAATAGCTATACTTTTGGTGTAATCATATATTAAATATAAAATCATAGCAAAAAGAGTAAAACATATATATACTTCAATTGGATAATTTGTGTGCATTATCGAAAAAATTACCCCTATGCTTAATGCAATCAAATATTTATTCCTCATAACTTGTTTAAATACTTCACCTAAATAAACTCTAAAGTATATTTCTTCAACACAAGCTGCTATTACAAAATTAATAAAAATATAAATATTACCCATTCTATGAAAGCTAGAGCCTGTCAATATTGTTAGAAATAATAAAATAACAAAACTAACAATTATATCTTTTAATAGCTTTTTTACTTTGAATCCATCTACTATTTTTTCTTTAACTTTCAACTTAAAAATAAATGAATTACTAAATGAAAAAAACAAAATTAATAAAACTACATATAAACCATTTAAAGACCATATTTTCCACCTTAAAAATACTATAAATAATACATTAATTAATAAAAACAAAAATTTTTTCATTATTCTCCTTATATTTATTAAAATTTCTAGAACCTTTTCAAAGGTACGTATATATATATATATATTTAAATTTATTTATGAGGTGAAAAAAATGAAAGCAAAAAAATTTTTAAGTCTCTTCCTTGCAACAATTACTATGTTCTCTGTAACACTTTTTAACACTAATACATCTATAGCTAATGCTAGTACTCTAGAAAATATAGCTATTGAGAAAGGTGCTACCGACATCTACTGGGAAGTTGATGCCATTTTATCCAAAAAGTTTGTTTCTAAACAATATCTAGGAACTGTTAATCACACAACTACTTATATCCTAAATGGAAGTATTTCACTTCCTCATGGTGCTTCTCTTAATGGTGGTATTACTCATTCAGTCAGTAAGAATTTCAAAAAATATAGATACACAACTAGATATACTATTCGTTATAGAAAAGTAACTGCTATGGGGAATTTTTTAGGTTATGAAACTGTAACTTCAAATTGTAGCCACATCGTACATGAACCTATTTAATACTTAATTTTATTTAAATGGGGCTGTCGCATTAGCTAATTAAATTTTAGCTAGCGATAGCCCTTTTTCACTATATATTTTGCAAGTAATTTACGTTCAACGGTATAATTTAAAATTTCCCTAAAAATTGACGCACTTTAATAAGCCTTCTCTAAAAA
>JBOGAY010000173.1:0-16250 GCA_051655925.1 Sarcina sp.
ATATTATAATATATGATTTTTAATTTTTTTTATAACAATAAATAAAACATTTTAGTTAATTTAAAGTTTTTTTAACAACACTTTAAATAGTATAAAGTATCTTAAAAAAATCATTTTAGCAATTTATATTTTTTTAATATTGCGAGAAAACTCATGTATCTGATAGTATACTATAGTAAAATATATCTAATATCCTCTTAGCATCAAATTTCTATTTGAAAGTAAAGTACATTTTCATTAAAATCGATAAAGAAGATTCGTTAATTTATTATTTTATTTTTATAATTTAATACAATTGGAGGATTTTACAGAATGAAATTTTTTAAGGACTTATCACCGTTCCAAAAGATATTTTTTATAGTTTTTATGGCAGCGGGGATTTTATCATTTTTTGTTCCACTTATCACAGGGCAACAAAAATTCACGGAATTATTTGGAATATTTAGTATTATAGGACTAATATCATCATTATCAGGAGTACTAACTTCTATCTATCAAGTACGAGCAAGTATTGCTTGTTATTTTTGGTGGATATTAAATACTGTTACATATGGAATTGTTGCCATACATGAAAATCTGTATGGACAATTTATCCAAAATATAATATTCCTTTTACCACTTGAAATTTGGGGATTTATCGCATGGAAAAAAAATCTTAATCAATCAGAAGATGCTTCTATTGAAGTTAAGAAATTTACGCCTATTAACTGGGTAATGGCCATTATTGCTATTCTTATTTTCTGGGTTATTTATGCAGAATTCTTAAAATATCTACCTGCTATATTTAAAGCATTATTCGGAATGACAATAGCAGCTGATAACCAAATTAAACTTGATTCATTTACATCTGTAATAACAATATTTGCTGTTTTCTTAACATCAAAAAGATACATCGAACAATGGTATTTTTGGGCAATTGCAAATATAGGAATTGTATTATTTATAAAAAATATTATTACTACTGGTGTATTTTCTGTTTCTGATTTATCAGGTGCTCTTGTTTGGGGGCAATATGGAATTGCATCATTTTATGGATTATATTGTTGGTTTAAGCTTCATAAAAAGCAACAACATAAAAAGCAAAATTCATAATTTAAAAGAGGACAAGCCTTTGCCTGTCCTCTTTTTTTCAAATTACCTTTAATTATCTATTAGTCATATAACTTTGTATATATTCTCTGATACATATTTACTTTTTTAACATAATTTGCTGTTTGAGTAAATGGAATATTATCTAAATTTGCTCCATTATTTGAATAATTTTTATTTTTTAACCAATTTTCAACATTTGTTTGTCCAGCATTATATGCTGCAATCACATTATTTTTATTGTGAAACTCTTCTTCTAAATTCTTAAGATACCAACAACCAAATTCTATACTAATCTTTGGATCATATAGCATGCTAGGTGTAAAATTATTTATTCCCATCTTATTAGCTATCCATTCTCCTGTAGAATCTGTTATTTGCATAAGCCCTTTTGCATTTTGATTTGATAGAGCCTTAGGATTATAATCACTTTCCGTTCTTATAACACCTTTCACAAAATTAGGATTCAAACCATATTCTTGACTATACTCATTAATGTAGCTTGTATACTTATTGGGAAAAAGTATATCTCTCCCACAAAAATACCCGAAAATAGAAAGTATTAAGACTAAGAGAATAATTATTAAAATTATTGTTTTTTTCATAGCCTATCTCTCCCCTCTTCTCATTTGAATCTATAAAACTACTTATAGGTCATAAGCTATATACTATCATAATATTTTTTTCACTATGTTAATATTTAATGACAGATTTTTTTGTTTTTTCATGCATTATTTTTTATTAATAATACCCACTAAGTAACTTCTCTCTATATTTATTTAAAATTTTACATTTGCAAGTGTCAAAATTGATAAGACAACAGCAACTGTACAAATTACTCTTGTAACATCTTCAATTCCAGAACCAGTTTTAAACCTTGTAAATTTTATTCTAAATTCTGTAAAAGGTTTAAAAAATGGAACTCCACCTCTTGTAAACATATCAAGAAAAATATGACTTATATATCCAACTAAAACACCTAAAAGATATACTCTAATATAATTATACAATGAATCACTATTTTCATAAGCTATGAACATAGTAATTATAAATACAGTCATGACAACAACTGTCCAATTTTTTTTAGTAAATCTTTTATTTCTTTTACTTGGTATACTCTGAATTACAAATAAAACCGATGACATTAAAATAAAACCTACTACAATAGCAAATATAATATGATTTTGCCCACTCATATTTCCATATAAGACATCTTCAAGCTTTATTCCAAGCAAAGTAGTTAAAACTCCAAAAATAATTACAGCAATAAGACTGTGAGTGCCTCCTCTATGTCCCATAGTTTCTGCTATTGTTTTTGAAATAGGCTTGACCCTCTTTCCTAATGTACTCGTTGGAGAATCTATATCTGGAATTAAACTCCCTATAGCTCCTCCCGCCATTGCCGCTGCTGCAAATGCTAACGGATTATGTATTGGTATATGTAATGTTTTTTCTATAATGACTGGTGTCAATGCACCAAATGCTATTCCACCAAATCTATGTGTTGTTCCTAACAATTAATCACCCTTTCTTCATCTGTATATACATATTATAGTTAGTAAAATCATTTTAATCAAATAAAAAAAGTATCTAGCATTTTGCTAGATACTTTTTTTTAAGCGCCTGATCCATTGTTATTACTTGTTGCTGATGCCGTGCTAACATATTGAACTGGATATTGATCTGATGTTAATATCCATCCTTGTTGTCCTTGGAATGATATATCTTCCATTTTGTTAGCTGTATTTAATATGTCTGCTTCATTATTTGTCGCAACAGGACTTATTTGGTTTGGATTTATTACTCCTACTACCTTTGATAAATCAGTTGGATACTCGTATAATTTTATCGGACCATTGTTATCATTAGCTAAAAAGTCTACTTTATAAGGAGCATTTCCAAGTGTTAAAGCATATAAATTTGATTCATTAGGAATCAATGTCATATTATCTGCTTTTACAAAAGTATCAGTTTTATATCCAAGACCATCTACATCTCCAGATGCTGATCCAAGAATGAAATATCCATCCACATAACCAATTACTAATAAATTAGTACCTGCTGGATATTCCTTAATTGCTGGTGAACCATCTAAAATTGTATTATAAACTGAAATTGGATTTTGTGATGTAACCATTCCTGTTATTAAGTAATCCGTATGCATATTCCCATCAGGAAGCTCTATTGGTGCCTCATAAGTTCCTTGTGGTATATAAATTCCATTTTCTAAATTTATTTTTGCTGTTGTTGTATTCATATTTGCTGTTATAGGTTGATTATTATTAGGATTATTTTGTGTATTTTCAAGTGTTGCCGTATTAATAAGTGTATCATTAACTTTTCTATCAGTTTTATTATTGCTCATAAATCCATGAATTCCTATTATACCTATAAGTACAACTACACCTAATGTTACCCATAATTTTAATGATTTCATAATCTTACTCTCCTAAACATATATTGTAATTCTTTTTAAATTATATTAGTAAAGCAAAACTCAAACGTTTCAATTCAATTACAAAAGCCCTACTTTTATATTATGAAAAAAATTTTTTTTCATAATATAAAGAAATTTTTAAATACTAACTTAATTATTTTTTTCTTCTACCTTTCTCATCAAACTTCATTCTTAAAATAACTTCAGTTAATATTTGAAAAATAAGACCTAAAATTAATGAGGGAATTATTAGTTGGTACACATTTGTTGTTCCATAAATTCTTAAAAAGTTAGATACTATAAGTCCTACAATTCCCCCTACAATATACATTTTACTTGCTAAATTATTAGCAAAAGTCCAAGCTTCTTGACTGGATTTTGATCTCTTTGTTCTATATCCTGTACGTTCACTAATTTTAGTTGGACTTTTTTTCTTTGCCATTATTCCTGCTATTATAAAGCTCACACCAACTGCTGATGCATATATAAGTGTATACATTAGTTCATCCCCTTTATTATCTTTGGTTTACTATCTAAAATATCATTTTTAGTATTTCTAGAATATTATAGCATCATTTAAATAAATATTATCCATACTTTCAATAATATTATGAATTTAATCAAATTAATCGCTTAAGTAAAGTATATATATCAAAATTTCGTATATACTATTATTGAAACATTTCAAATTTACGCCTTATTAAATATAGCTAAAAAGGATTGAGTCTCTCCTTGTAACTCAATCCTTTTTTTTATTTTCCTAATAAATCTTTGAATTTTTCTAATATACCTGATGATTTTTCTTCATCATATATATCATAATATTCATCTTCATTTTGCTCTTTATCTATTTCATAATTTTCTTCATTAGTTTTAGACTGTTTCTCTATTTCTGTTTTGTCCATCAACATTGTATGATCAATATTAACTTGCTCAACTTGTGGTTTTTTTTCTATCTCTAAAGATTCATTAATTTCTTTATAAAATTCTTCTTTTCCCATTGCAACTGTTTTGTCCATTTCTGGATCACTTTGTTCCTTTGCTTTAGGTGTGAATGACTCTGATATTATATGTCTTTTTTTAAGCATTTCTTCTCTTTCTTCTTTTGAGTGTACATTCTTCATATTTCCAAATATCTCCTCTTTCTCTATCAGCTTTCTTTCATTTAATAATTTCTCTAAATCTTCTATTCTTTTATATGCTAATTCAATTGATGATTTAATTTCATTATTTTCTTTTTTATCTTCCGAAATTATTTCTTTTTCCATTTTTATACTGTTTTTATTTTCTGACCTTTTTTCCTCTCTTATTGGTACATATTGTTTAATATCTATATCTGAAAGTACTTCTTCTTTTTTAAATTTATTTACTAACTCTTCCTTATCTATACTCGCTATATGCTCTTGTTTTTTTTGTTCCTCTTTCTTTTCATCCCTTTCTAATTCTTTTATTACATTATCTATAATTAAATCAAGCTTTTTAATCTTATGCATTAATTCAAATTTTTCTATCTCATCCATTTCCATTTTATCTAAATTAATTTCTATTTCATTATTAACTTCATCCTTCAATCTTTTAAACATATATAATTTATTAATTACATTATCAATTCCCATTTATTTTCCTCCATAAATTTGAACAATTTCTTATATACATAATATAAGCATTTCTTTCTCTAATCATAACACAATTAATAGATAAATTTAAAATTTAATTCATTGCTCGCCTTCTAAAATTGCATAATTATTCAATATTTATGTATAAATTATTTTTTTATTCATCATAGCAACTGGTATAGTCCAGTTATATCAATATGTTAACTGGTATAGTCCACTCGTATTTTTATTACATATTAATTCATTTGTTATTAACATATTTTCAATAAAAAGCATAATATTATAACAAACTGAAAATTATATTGAAATTAATAAACTGTTTCATATTTTTATTTTTTTTTATATTTTTTGGACAAACTCTGTGTTAGAATCTAGACAAATATATTTTAGAAAAATCTTCGAAGTAATCTAAATTCATGTTTTTAATTATTTTAGATCTGTTTAGAATAATTAAAAAATTAATTATCAAATATAAATTTTTACAAGCTTGTAAACAATGTTATACAAGAAAGGAGACATTCATATGTGTGGAATTGTCGGTTATATAGGAAAAAATAATAATGCTATTGATGTTCTTTTAGAAGGGCTACAAAAATTAGAATATAGAGGTTACGACTCAGCTGGTATATCAGTTTTAAATAAGAATAATGAAATAGAGATAATAAAAAAAGTGGGGAAAGTTGCTAATCTTAGAGCGGCTCTTTCAGAAAATGACTTTGCAAATATAGGAATAGGACACACTAGATGGGCTACTCATGGTGCTCCATCAGATGTTAACTCTCACCCTCATTTTAATAAAGATATGAGTATTAATGTTGTTCATAACGGAATTATAGAAAACTATATAGAACTTAGAAAATTCTTAGAAGAAAAAGGTTATGAGTTTAGAAGCGAAACTGATACAGAAGTTATTCCTCATCTATTAGATATGAACTATCATGGCGACATATTAAAAGCTGTATTAGAAACTGTAAAAATGCTTAAAGGTTCTTATGCTCTAGGAGTGTTATGTAAAGATGAACCTGATAAACTTATAGCTGTAAAAAAAGATAGTCCTTTAATCATTGGTGAAGGTAAAGGAGAAAACTTTATAGCTTCAGATATCCCTGCTGTACTAAAATATACAAAAGATGTATACATCATGAACGATAATGAGCTTGCTGTGCTTAGAGAAGATAGTATTACTTTTATGAATACAGATGGTGAAAAAATTACAAAAGAACTATTTGAAGTTACTTGGAATGAAACTGCAGCAGAGAAAAATGGATATCCTCATTTCATGCTTAAAGAAATTAATGAACAGCCAAAAGCCATTAAAGATACTTTAGCTGGAAGAATTAGTGAAGATAAAAAGAATGTTATTTTAGATAAAATTTCTCTTACTAAAGAAGATTTAGAGAAAATAAATAAAATTTATATAGTTGCTTGTGGTACAGCTTACCATGCTGGAATGATAGGAAAATATGCTATAGAAAAGCTTGCTAGAATACCAGTTGAAATTGATGTAGCATCAGAATTTAGATATAAAGATCCTATCATAGATGAAAACACTCTTATGATTGTAGTTTCTCAATCAGGTGAAACAGCAGATACACTTGCTGCACTTAGAGAAGCTAAAAAAATGGGCGCTAGGGTTATAGGAATAACAAATGTAGTTGGTAGTGCAGTAGCAAGAGAAGCAAGTGATGTATTATTCACATATGCAGGACCTGAAGTAGCGGTAGCTTCAACAAAAGCATATTCAACACAGGTTGCAGCATTCTATCTTGTAGCAATGCACCTTGCAAAACTTAATAATAAAATGACTGATGAAAAAGCATTTGAAATATTATCAGAATTATCAAATATCTCTGAAAAAGTAGATATAGTTTTAAAACAGACAAATGATGCAATGAAAGAAATTGCAGAAAGCTTAAAAGAAAAAGAAGATATGTTTTATTTAGGAAGAGGTCTTGACTATGCAGTAGCACTTGAAGGCTCACTTAAAAATAAAGAAATATCATATATTCATGCAGAAGCTTATGCTTCAGGAGAATTAAAGCATGGAACTATAGCTCTTATAACAGATGGAATTCCTGTACTAGCTTTAGTAACTCAAGATGATTTAATGGAAAAATCAATAAGTAATATTAAAGAAACTGTAACTAGAGGTGCTAGTGTTATCTCAATCGCAACAGAAAGTAACAAAGGTGTAGAATCTGTTTCAGATAAAGTTGTATACATTCCAAATACACACCCTATGTTAACACCTTTACTTTCAGTAATTCCATTACAATATTTAGCTTATCACGCTGCTATTGCAAGAGGATGTGATGTAGATAAACCAAGAAATCTTGCAAAATCAGTAACAGTAGAATAATTTACTAAAAAATTCAAAATTATAGACACAAAATTTCAAAATAAAAATATTTCAAAATTATAAAACAAAACAATTATACGAATAAAATTTATTTCAAAATATACGAAACAAAATTTCAAAACTTTCAATTTTAACTATATAAAAAGAGCATTTGCTATATACGCAAGTGCTCTTTTTATCTCTAAAACATCCAAATTGCAAGTGTAATTGTAACATTCTACTATTTTACTTTTTGCATAATAATATTAAGCCACTTTTCATTTTCTCTACCTACTCTTGCATCACCTGTAATTTTAAACTTCACTACTTTTAAATTTGAAAATTGTTCTATAAATTCTTCAAACTTTATTTTTGTGAAATCAGTAAAGTATCTTTCATTTCTATAACCTTCAAATTCTCCATATTTAAAAGAGGCATAAAAATATCCATCTATCTTCATAGCTTTTATAACCTTCGCAAAAACATTTGAAAGCTCCTCATACTCAACATGTAATAAAGATGCACAGGCCCACACACCATCAAACTCTTGATTGTAGTCTATCTCACTAAACTTTTGACATATAGCCTTACTTCCTATTTCTTTACTTGCTATTTTACAAATTTCTTCTGAGCCATCAATAGCTACTACCTTATATCCTTTTTCTATAAAAGCTTTAGAATCTCGCCCACTTCCACAACCTAAATCTAAGATTTTATTTCCATTTTTTAAATAATTCAATAAAATATTTCTTTTTTCCTCAAACTCAACATTTATTGTATCAGCCTTAAATTGCTGTGCATTCTCATTATAATATTTTAAAGTTTTCTCTAAACTCTTCATAAATTATTTCTCCTATCTATTTCTATCTTCTAAATTTCATTTTATCTATTTTTTTATTATAGCATTCATACGCTAAATTATTTTTAACATTATTAATAATAAATTACTTTTGCATATATCTATTCTGATAAATCATATTAATATTTGAATTTGAAAATCAAGGAGATTTTAATATGTGGATTAGATCACAAGATAAAAAACATCTAGCTTCTGTTATAGATATTTCTATAGTTAAAAACTTACTAAAAAATGACACTTATACTATTATGGGATATTACAGTGGTGTGTATTCATCTATTACCCTTGGTGAATATCCTACAAACGAAGTCGCTATGATTGAACTTGATAATATAGAAGAACATATTATCAACAATCCAAATATTCCATATCAAATGAATGAAGCTTAATAAAAGGCTCATAGATAATTTTATCTATGAGTTTTTTATTTTTGAATTTTTTTACAAATACATCTTGACGCATAATACTATGCAATGTATAGTATTATACATAAGGAGGTATAATATGGATATAAAGTTAAAAAAAGGTTTATTAGAGTATTGTGTTTTAAAAGTTCTAACTAAATCCGACTCTTATGGTTATCAAATAATTAAAGATATTTCTAGCTGTATTGAAATATCGGAATCTACACTATATCCAATCCTCAAAAGATTGGAATCAAATGAATGTTTAGAAACTTATTCTCTTGAACATAATGGACGTTTAAGAAAATACTATAGAATCACAAACAAAGGTGAAAATCATATTAAAGAATTTTTAATTGATTGGGAAGAAGTCATGAAAGTTTACTATTTTATTAAAGGAGATGTTTAAATGAGCAAAATAAAATTTATGAGTACTTTAAGTGAACTATTAACACCACTTAATCAAGATGATCGTGATAAGTTTTTAGATTACTATGAAGAAATGATTGAAGATTATAAAGAAACAGGACTTTCTGAAGAAGAAATTTTTAAAAAGCTTGGTAATCCTAGAGATATCGCAAGAAATATTTTAAGAGAGCACGACATTGTAGATATTAAAATGCCCTCAAATAACAAAACTATAAATACTATACTTTTAATTTTAGGATTTCCATTATGGGGAAGCTTACTTTTCGCTGGAGCTGCACTTGTTTTCTCTTTTTATATAGTGATTTGGTGTCTACCTTTTATAACTAGCGTAACATCTATATCTCTACTTGGTGCTTCTATTTTCAGTATTATTGGAGTTCCTTTTATGATGGCAGATACACTGTCTGTAGGTGTTGTTCAACTAGGTATAGCAACAAGCTCTTTTGGATTTTCTATTTTATTGTGGCTTATAACAATACCAATTTATAAACATCTTTTAAAATTCACAAAAGATGTAACAAAAAAATTAATTTCAGTTTTCACTGGGAGGTTAATAAAAATATGATAATAAATAATTTCAAAAAAAAATTAGCCTTTATAGGTGTAGGGTTAGTAGTTATAGGGATTGCAATTGGTTTTCTTGGCTATGCTATAGCAGGTTTTGACATATCTAAATTTGATCATAATGGTGAATTTAAATGGTATAGAAGTACTTATTTTAATGAAAGTGAGTTCCATATTGGAATCGGGAACTAAAAATAAAAGCACTTACAAATTTATTATTTGCAAGTGCTTTTGATATTTTATCATAAATATTATTTTCCTATAAGTAAATCTTTTTCTAATATATGATGAATAAGCCAATCACTTAACACTCTAAGAATTTTTTCTATATATTCATCTTGATTTTCATCTACTTTTGATAAGTCTAAATTTTCAAGCATTCCCATAAATTTTTCATGTTCTATTTTTTGAGTAAACATTTTTTTATGCCCTATTTCCTGCATATATTTTTCTTCCGCTGTAAAATGAAATCTTGTATACTCTTTAAGCTCTTCAACTATATCTACTATTTTATCAAACTTGTCCGTTGCAAACTCATCTTTTAAGAGCATATATACTCTATTTGCAATTTTAAAAATCATTGTATGTTGTTCATCAATAAAATCTATTCCCGTTTTATAACTTTCTTTCATTTCAAACATATTCTATCTCTCCTTTTAAAGCAATTTAATTCAAGTATCGAAATATATTTAGTTGAACTTAATACATTTATCATTTTAAATTTATGAAATATAAAAAAGCTACAACGCCTTTGTTGTAGCCTAATATAATCCATATCCATTTAAAGGAATACTCCCTTTTCATAATCCTTACTTCCAATATAAATACTTAATCCTAATGCTATTACTATAAATCCTAAAACATATAACAAATCTGTACTTCCAAATTCATTTGCAAAATCTATAAGTCTTTTTTGTGGTAGTAAGTTTCTAATTCCATCTACTATCTTATTTCCTCCATCTATACTTATAAGACATCCACTAAGAAGACAAGTTATCATAGATATTATTGAAGTGTTCATTGCAACTGCTGTTCTATTTTTAAATATATTACTCATTAAAACTACATAACTTCCACTTAAAAGTCCTACTAAAAATATAATTCCCATAAAACTAAACATGTTGATTCCAAGATTTACATTGAATACTGTTATTGTTATACCAGATATTATCATTGTCGGAATTGCAAGTAATAATATGATATATAAAAGTTGTCCTATCGTATATTGAAGATATGAAACATTTCCCTGTAATACTCTTGTATAAACCTTATTTTCTCTATCTGATAAAAAAGGATCCGCAACAGATATTGCACCAAAGAATAAAAACATTATTAAAAAGCCTACTATTTTAGCTATTGTACTGATTTGTACTTCTTCATTTTTGTATATTTTTCCTTCTAATAATGCTTCCAATACATTTTTAACTTCTGTATTAGAAAATTCACTTACTTCTAATTTTTTTCCTTCTAAACTTAACTGTGCTATATATTCACCTCTGATAAGTTTTGTATTCTCTACTTCTTTATCTAAAAATTCAAGTTCAATATCTTCATTTGCTTTTAAAGCTGTTTTTATCATATTCTCCTCTTGTTTATTCACTCCTACAACTGCTATTTTTCCTTTTATATCCGAATTATTACTAAAATAAATTCCAAGTCCAACTACAAGTGGTGTTACTATTAACATAATTGCTAAAGTAGCCTTGTCGTACTTTAATCTATATAAATTATTCTTTAAAATTAACATTATATTTCTCATACCTCACCTCTAAATATAGCTTTCTACTCTAAATTTTTTCTTAGTTATTACAAGCACAAGTATTGCAATTAAAACATTTATTACACTAATAGTAATTAGCATTATATGACTGTTGTCATAAATTGATAAAAATATTCCATCTATAATATATTTAACTGGTGATAACTTAGATATCATTGCTGGTAAACCTCCAAGTGCCTCCATGGAAAAGAATGCTCCACCTAAAAAGCAAAGTAATGCTTGTATAAGATTAAACACTCCATTTATAGTTCCTATATTAGCTTTAAATGAACATAAAAGTGCTGCAATAGTAGCAGATAAAAATGCTAGAGTTGTTAGTACTAAGATTATTAAAAACTCACTTCCATTGTAATTTACGCCTACTAAAAATCTAAAAATCAAAATATTTAAAACTATACCTATCATAGAAAATATCGTTGATGAAATTACCTGTGATATATAAATTACACTTGTATCAATTGGTGCATACATAGCTCTAAAGTTACCATTAGCAAGCCCTGTATCAATAAAGTTATATACTGTTATAAGACCCGCTCCCATGAACATGAAGATAAGCATACTATTTGAATAATACTCATATGAACTGATTCCATCTCCATAAAAACTTTGAGTTAAATAACCTATAATTAAAGTTAATATTACTGGATAACCATAGAAGTTCATTATTAGTATTGAATTTTTAAATAACGTTTTAAGTTGATGTTTAACCATATTTCCCATTTATCCTTTCCTCCTAGTCCCTCAAACTTCTACCAGTTAAATTAAGGAATATAGTCTCAAGACTTGCCTCTTCAACTGCTATGTTCTTTATTTTAAATTTATCTTTCATAATCTGCATTATTATAAGTTCAATATTTTCACACTCTCTAGTAACCGTAATTCTTAACTTTTCATCTATCTCAACTTTTTCAACACATGTAATTTCTTCAAGGTCTAATTTATTTACTTTCTCTATCCCCTCACCTGTAATCTCATAAATCAAATTCTCCTTTGTAGTTTCAATTAATTCACTTAAACTTCCCTCTGCAATTTTCTCTCCCACATCAATTATGATTACTCTATCGCAAATAGCTTCAACTTCCTCCATATAGTGAGTTGTATAAATAACTGTTGTTCCAAGTACTCTAAGCTTTTTAATTGATTCTAAAATATGATTTCTTGATTGTGGGTCAATTCCAACTGTTGGCTCATCTAAAATTAAAAGCTTTGGACTATGTGCTATTGCACAAGCAATGTTAAGTCTTCTTTTCATCCCACCTGAAAAAGTTTTAGGTAAATCATTCTTTCTGTCTAAAAGGCCAACCATTGAAAGTGCTTCTTCTGATTTTTTCTTAAGCTCTGTTCCTTTTAACCCATAAAAACCTGCAAAGTATTTCACATTTTCTATTGCTGGAAGTCCCTCAAATATCGCAAGTTTTTGTGGTACTATTCCTAAACTTCTTTTATATTTTTTCTTACTTTTTGATATATCAATTCCATCAAACTTTATTTCTCCAGAGTTTTTATTAAGCGCTGTTGATAGCATATTTATTGTTGTGCTCTTTCCAGCTCCATTAGGTCCTAAAAATCCTAATATTTCACCTCTTTCTACCTCAAAGCTAATACCTTTTACTACTTCTTTGTCCCCATAAGCTTTCTTTAAATTTTTAACCTCTAATATTTTCATAAATCTTCATCTCCTATCTTTATTTTGATAACTTCACTCTCTCATTCTGCTATCTTATTTTATTTCTCTTAAAAATCTCCATATAAGTTTTTGTTTTATTTTTCTCCAAAGCCAAATTGTAATTTACTTCCAGTAACTTTATGCTTATACTATAAAGGCAGGAGTAACTCATAGGTCAATAGCTTTTTAAAATTTTTTTCGAAAAGTTAGAAATGAATTTTTTTATATTTTGAGAATATGCTTAAATATAGAGAAATTAAAGGTTACTTTGCTTTAATCTTTTACAAATTTGACAAGTGAAATTGAATTTACAAACAAAATTTTCTTGTATGAAGAGGAGAATAATATGAGAAAGATATACTTATTTCTTATTAGCATCATGTTATTAATTCCCACTAGTTGTGGTTCTGTAAAAAGCACAGACTTAAAAAATGTTAGTTGGGATAACATAAAACTTGGTGCAAATATTAAAACATTAGATCTATCAAAATATGAAGTCAAAAACGAAATTGATAATGACTATAATTATGAATTTAAAGAATTACAACTTAAAACAAAAGATAATAAAGTAGATAAAATTCACTTATATTTGCAAGAAGATAGTTTACTATCAATAAATGAAGAAACTAATTTAAAAACTATAAATGATGTGACTAAAATTTTAGGTTTTAATTATAAAGAATATTGGTTTGATAAGGAACAAAGTTTAAAGACTTTTGAGTACAATGATACTACTTCAAATATTAAAATAAACTTTGTATATAACGGCTTATCTGATACAAAAGAACTTGTATGGGCAATCTTTGAAAATCTTTAAACAATTTAGCAGTAATAACTCATTATTATTATTTCTAAAAAAACAAAGGACTTTATCATATAGAAAGAAATTTCTAAGTATGATAAAGTCCTTTTATTATTCTGCTGCTATAGCTTCTTTAAAAGTCATCTTATGTTCTTTTATATAATTATTTCTATAGAATGCTATCGCAAGTTGTAAAAGCATTAAGCACCAAATTATTGGTTCACATATCATAACTCCAAAATAACCAAGCTTTGGAATTACAATAAATACAAATAGTATTTTCACAAAGAATTCTATAACGCTTGAGAATAATGGCAATATTTTTTCTCCTATCCCCTGTAGTCCATTTCTATAATTTAAAAGAATTCCAAGTATAGCATAAAAAGCACCATTAATTATCATATACTGTGAACCTATGGTAATTAACTTCATATCACTAGAGCCCGAAATTACTCTCATTAAATCTTCTGAAAATACTAATAAAATTATTGTGACTATCACTCCTAAAGCAAGTTCTGCTATATTGGTTATAAATACTGCTTTTCTAATCCTTCGCCCTTGATTTGCCCCCTTATTTTGAGATACAAATGTTGCAAGGCTCATTGATAAAGCTATAATTGGCATCATTGCAAATGCTCCTATTTTTCTAGCTGCTGTATGTCCTGCAATTATAATGTGTCCAAATCCATTTATGCTTGTTTGAAGAATTACAGTTCCAACTGAAACTATGAGTAACATTACCCCCATAGATAAGCCTTGTCCAAGCATCTCCTTGTATAAACTCTTATCAAATACAAAATGTTCTTTCTTTGGTATTAAAATTTCTGTCTTCTTAAGAATATATATTATACATAAAATTCCTGATATTCCTTGTGCTACAACAGTTGCAAGTGCCGCTCCTTTAAGTCCCATATCAAAATTTGTAATAAATACTACATCTAAAATAATATTTATCACTGATGAAATAACAAGGAATATAAGTGGCATAATACTATTTCCTATTGCTCTTAAAGTTCCTGCTGCAAGATTGTATAGGAACATAACTCCTATTGACATTAAAATTATATAAATATAAGAATATGATTCTTGTATAAGATCTGCTGGTGTATTAACCATTTCAAGTAGAGGGAATAAAAACAATTGTCCTATCACCATCATCGCTATAGTAAGACCTATCCCTATAACAAGGGATGCTGCTACAGATTTTTTCACAACCTTTTTGTTATCAGAACCAAAAGCCCTTGAAGTTACTATACTAAGTCCATTTCCAACACCTAAGGCAAATCCTACTAACATCTCATAAATTGCGCCACTAGCACCAATTGCTGCAAGAGAAGTTTCCCCTAAATAATGCCCCACAATCATTATATCTATAGTATTATATAAATTTTGAAATAAACTAGATATTAAAATCGGAATAGCAAAAATAATAAGTGTTTTTAAAATCTCCCCCTTTAGCATGTCTACATTTGTATTAAACATCCTTTTCCTCCTCCTTAAATAAAACCTCTTCACCTTTTCTCGAATATTTTACTAAACTACTTTATTAAATGATATATCTTCCTACAAGTTTCTATAATTTTTACACTACATCTAAACTTTGTAATATTGTTTAATCCACTAAATTTTTTTTAAAAATTAAAAAGAAAAATAGTCCTTTAATTTAAAAGACTATTTTTCTATTTTAGCTCATACAAATTTTATTATTTTAATGGTACATATATTTCTAAATACATCATTGCCTTATCATTTTCATATGCACTAAGCGACATTTTTAAAAAAGCTCTCCCTATATGCTTTTCTCCTAATGCTTCTATATTTTTCATACAGTTAGCGTATTGTTTATTCATTTCAACTTCGCCTTCTTCTAAGTTGTCAATAGCTTTAACCTTTACTATGGTAAAAGCACATTTATTATACTCTAAAATATTTTTATTTATATTTTTTTCTTTTTTTATAATTTTTTTAATAATCAAATGTCTTTCACTTAAAATTTTTTTATCATCAAAAGTTATTTCTTTAACTAGTTCTCCTAAATTAAGTGCTTTCTTTTCTATCCCTCTTCTTTTTTTTGACTCTATATTCATTGCAAAAACTTCTCTTGGATCTTCTAATGAATAATCTTTAAATTCATCTATTATCTCAAAAGTTCCCATTGGTTTAATACTAAACTTATCTAGATTTATATTTATTTTTCTAAAATTATCTTTCATCTCTTTTATTTTAAATAAAGCTTCTTTACGCTTTTTTATTTCTTCTTTTAACT
>JBOGAY010000174.1:0-10931 GCA_051655925.1 Sarcina sp.
GTTTTAATTCTATCAACTGAAACTCCCATACATCTGCATCCACCACTAAATGTTGCTAATATTTTATCTCTTTGTTCTTTATCCATATTTATCATCCTTTGTGTTAATTGAGTAGTTATTTATTTTTAAAGGTATTTTAACTAGCAAATATTGTATAATAATAAAAGTCTACAATTCTACTTTAATATTTATATTATAACCAATTATAACTAAAAAATATAATGAAAATTTTCTTGAGAAACTATATATGGTTACAAAAAAATATTAAATCAATTTAATTTATAATATTATTTTATTAATTTGACTATAAAAAATATATTTTTCAATTAAATTTCAAGGCTAATTTTAATAATTATAATATTATAAATAATAATAATTAGTGGATAATAATTATTTATTATTGTATTATGATATCGATAAAACATTTTTGGAAAATTAGTCCTTATTTATTTGGAGGATTTTAAATAAGTCTGACATGTATTATAAAATGATTTTACTATACCGTGTTTTGGTGAGTGGAAATTAAATTAGATAAAAGTTACGAAATCGTCCCAATAAACAAATTATTTAAATATCCCATTAAAATAATTTATAAATAGATATCCCAATGAGAGCCTATGAGTTATGTTCCTCCAAACAGAACTCATAGGCTTTTTCTATATTTGTATGAATATTTCAATATAGAGAGGGGGAATTTATTAGTAAATAAGATTTTAAGGAAGTGTAGTATGGATTTTGATTTATTAATAAATATATTTGATACTCATAATGAAGCAAGTATTCTTTTAACTGAAAAATATAAGCCGAAAAATGTTTTGTTTTTTTATATGAATGAAGAAGAAGTAAAGCAAATTGATAAGCTGAAAGTTTATTATAGTGAAAAGTTTCCAAGGTGTAAGTTTGATTATAAAAAGTTAGAAATAGACAACCCTGAAAGCATAGAAAGAGTTATAACATCTTATGAAGGGTTGGAAGGAGTATGTAATCTTACATCTGGTAAAAAACTTGTAACTTTAATGGTTTATACATATTGTATGAAACACGGTATTGATTGTAGATATGTAGATATTAAAAATGAGATATTAATAAAATATGATGTTGAAGGAATTTGTCTTGAAAAAGAAAGTTTTGTAGATTTAGATATTGAAGATATTGTAAAGAGTGTAGGGGGATCTATTATTGAAGATTCTACTAAAGCTTATAATGATGAAGCAATTTTTGAATTTACAATGTGGATATGTGAAAATTTAGAAGCTTGGGATAAACTCAAAATTATGCTACAAGATGTAGGTATTTTTTTACGAGATGAAAACAATCCAGATTTTTTAAAAGTTGATATAGAGAAAGTTTTGGAGGAAGATAGAAAATCTTTAAAAGAAAGATTAGATTTTTTAGCAGATAAAAAGCAAATTAATTTAGAAGATGATGCAGAGTATTATAAAATACATTTTTTGAATGATTTTATAAAAACATTTTTATTTAAGAGTGGTACATGGCTTGAAATATTAACACAAAATGTAGTAGAAGGAATAAAAGAAATAGATGATGTCAAAAGCGGATTGATGTTTCTTTGGAATAATGAAAAAACTAATGTTAAAAATGAATTAGATGTAGTGGCTATAAAAGATTCTATTTTAATATGTATTTCTTGTAAGGATTCTAAGAAATATGATGAGATAAGTTTAAATGAGTTAAATGTATACGCACAACAACTTGGTGGTGAAAATGTTATAAAGATTCTTGTTGCAACTAAAGAGCCTAATAAAACAACTATTTATCAAAGGGCAAAAGAAATGAATATAAATCTTGTAATATTTGATGGGAATTTGCAGAGTTTTAAAAGTAAAATTATAGATGTTATTAATAAAGCAAAATAAATTAGAAATTTATAAAGCATTGAAAAATTTTCAATGCTTTATAATTATTTATAATTTTTTTCCGATTGTTTCACCCATAGTAACGAGTGATTCAAATCCTTTTTTAGTTTCATTAACAATATCATTATCAATTTTAATTGTATCTTTTTTAAAGAATAAAATAGTTGTTGAACCACCGAATTTAAAGAAGCCCTTTTCAGATCCTTTTTTAACTTTTATGTTTGGTCTATAAGTTTGAATTATAGTTCCAACACATGTAGCTCCAACTTCCATTGTAATGATGTTTCCAAAATTTTCACTTTTGAAAATTGACCATTCTCTTTTATTTTTACAGAAAAGATTTGGTACTTTTTCAAGAGCTATTGGATTTACTGAATAATATGCACCTTTGATTTTTTGACTAGGACCACAAATACCATCATCTATGAAGTGGAATCTATGATAGTCAGTTGGACAAAGTCTTAGTATAAGACAAGTTCCACCTTCAAATTCTTTTGCTACTAAATCGTTACTTATAAGTTCTCTTAATGAGTATGTGAAGCCTTTTACTTGTATGATATTATCCATATTAATATTTTCATATGCAAGTAATCTTCCGTCTCCAGGTGATATAAGAGTATCTGGATTTAAATTTATAGGTCTGGCTTTATCTAGAAGTTTTCTAGCGAAAAAGTCATTGAAATTTTTGAATTCAGTAACATCTTTTTCTAAATAGTCAGTATCTATATCAAATTTATTTATAAATTTTGGTATTTTCTTTTTACTAAATTTACTACTGCAATAAAGACCATATATTCTAGAAAACATTTTCTTTTTTATAAATAATTCTAGAAAGCCTTTACCAACAGGTGAACTATAAGACCAGTTTATATAATTTAATCCAGCGACTTGTTCAATTTCGTATTTTTTAGTTTCTCTATTGTATACTTTAATCATTAACTATCTCCTTATAAAAACTAAAACAATTATTATAATATCTTAAAAAACTTACTTAAACAACTTTTTTTAAAAAAATGGTTCATACTTTATTGACATAGATTGGCATAATATATATTATTGAAGTATAAGTATAATAAAGTATGCTCCTATAGTTTAATGGATAGAACAATCCCCTCCTAAGGGATAGATATAGGTTCGATTCCTATTAGGAGTGCTTTTAAAAGTTCTGTATTATTAGTATGGGACTTTTTTTTATTTTCACTCATAGGTGTATAATAGTATTCTATATTAGATAACTTAAATATAAAATATTATTATAATTACAAAAAGATAAATTTACCAAAAAATTATAATCATAAAAGAAATTTTATAGTATTATGATATAATAATATATTATAAAAATTAAAATAATAGGAGTGTGGTATTGTTGGAATCGTCCGTGATTATTCAAATCGTGGTACTTATAATTCTGATAGCGTTATCAGGATTCTTTTCATCATCAGAAACTGCTCTTACATCTGTGAACAAGATTAAGATCAGGCATATGGTAGAAGCGAATGTTAAAGGTGCAAAACTTGTTGAAAGCTTGATAGAATCTCCAAAAGAACTTTTGGGAGCTATTTTAATAGGAAATAATATTGTTAATATAGGAGCATCTTCTCTTGCGACTGTTTTAGCAACAACTTTATTTGAGGGTACTAGATTTCAGGATACTGGTATTGGTATAGCAGTTGGTGCTATGACTATTTTAATATTAATATTTGGTGAGATTACACCAAAATCTCTTGCACAACAAAATGCAGAGATGGTTAGTATAAAGGTATCAAAACCAATAGCGTTTATAGTATTTGTGTTTAAGCCTTTTGTATGGCTTTTCACTAAGATTTCATCTTTATTTATAAGAATGCTTGGTGGAGACCCTGATAAAGCACAGCCTTTTATTACAGAGGAAGAATTAAAAACTCTTGTCGATGTAGGAAATGAAGAGGGTGTTCTTGAAGAAGAAGAAAAAGAAATGATTTTCAATGTTTTTGAATTTGGTGATTCTCAGGTTAAGGATATAATGGTTCAAAGAGTTGATATTATTGCAGAAGATGTAGATGTAACATATGAGGAATTATTAGAAGGAATAAAAGAGTATCAATTTTCTAGAATTCCTATATATGAAGAAAATATAGACGATATAGTAGGAATTTTTAATACTAAGGATTTGATACTGTTATCAGATGAGGAAAAAGCTAATTTTGATATAAAGCTTCATATGAGAAAGCCTCATTATACTTTTGAGTTCAAAAAAATTACTGATTTATTTAATGAAATGAAAAAGACAAGAAATCATATGTCAGTTGTTTTAGATGAATATGGTGGAACTGTTGGGATTGTTACAATTGAAGATCTTATAGAAGAGATTGTTGGTGAGATTGAAGATGAATATGATGAACATGAAGAGGATATTGTTGAAGTTAAAGAGAATGAATATGAGGTAGATGGTAGTACAAGACTAGAAGATTTAAGTGAAATAGTTGGAGTTACTGTTGAGTCAGAAGAATTTGATTCTGTTGGGGGATTTGTTATAGGTACACTTGATAGATTACCTGAAATGGGTGAACAGATACAATTTGAAAATCTTAAGTTTGTAGTTGAAGAAATAGATAAGATGAGAATTAAGAAGGTAAGAGTTTTTGTTGAAGATTTGCCTAAAGTAAAAATGGATGAGTAAAAGTATGGATTATATGGATATAGCATTAGAAGAGGCTAAAAAAGCTAAAGAAATAGGTGAAGTGCCAGTTGGTGCAGTTATAGTTTATGATGGGAAAATTATTTCTAGGGCTTATAATATGAAAGAAGTTTTGAAAGATGCTACCGCTCATGCTGAAATTCTTGCTATAAGAGAAGCTAGCAGAGTACTTGATAATTGGAGATTGAGTGATGCACAAATGTATGTTACGTTAGAGCCTTGTCCTATGTGTGCTAGTGCAATTGCACAGGCTAGAATTAAAACAGTACATATAGGAACTTTTGATCCAACAAGTGGTGCGTGTGGAAGTCTTATAGATCTTGCACAAAATAATAGACTTAATACTTTTTATGATGTTAAGTGGTGCTATGATGACAGATGTAGCGAAATATTAAAAGGCTTTTTTGAGAGAAGAAGACTTGAAAATAAGAAAAGAATGCTTTAATTAGCATTCTTTTTTTGATTATTTTTAGCGTTTGAAGTGATTTAGATTTCTTTTATTTTACAGAAAATGGTAGTATAATTAAACTATCTTAAATATTAAAATAGTTAATTATAATAAAGAATGAAAATAAATTATATTTCAAATTTATAGTTTGTTGCATAAATGGTTACTGATTTTAATGGTGAAAAGATATTGGGGATTAATTAATGAGGGGGCGAATATTTTGATTAAGGCAAAAAAGAAAACAAGTGTAGCTGATCTTAAAAAGATATTTTGGGAAAATAAAGATTTTGTTTTTGGTGAACTTAAAAATTGTTTGAAAGTGACACTTGGTAAAAAAATAAAAAGTATTGAAGTTGAAGAAGGCATTATGTATGTTTGGATATATTATTATTTAGAGCTTGCAGAGATTGAAAAGTGTTTAGGAGATAGGGTGATTTATTCACTGATAACTGACTTTGATCAAATGATTAAGCTTGATAATAATTTTAGTTATAATGCTAATACTAGAAATTTAGAGATAAAAAAAAGTTTTGCAAATGAATGGATGAGGAAAAATATATTAGATATGTTAGAGTACAAAGACGGTAATATGGAAAAAGCTAAAATTCATATGTTTAATATTTTAAGTAAAATAGAAGGTAAGTATACAAAGGTAGTTAGAATTAATATAAATTAAAAAGACAAGGTATGAGAATTTATAGTCTCATACCTTGTCTTTTTAATTCTCTAATTTAGTTGTATGGATGATTATATTATCATTTGTTTTAATAATTTCAGTTTTTCTTAATTTATTAAAGTAGTAAAATCCAAGTCCAGCTAAAACTCCTATTCCAAGAATCACTGTAGCAGAACTTAGATGATGATTGTCTAAATTAGTTTCTGATATTGTTTGGGTAAGTTTGTCTGATAAGTTTTTCTTTCTAAAAATTTTCATTTGTAAATCCACCTTTTATATCAAGTTTTAGTATTCTTTATTTTTAGCATTTTTATAATATTAGATGCATTGAATTATTTTTTTGTGATAAGTTTAGTGAATAAGATAAAGCAAAGCTTGAAATTTTCTAGCTTTGCTTTTATCTTATTATATTATTTTCTTTTCAAGATACCTTTAGCTATCGCTCTTTTGATTTCTAGTCTTTTAACGAAAAGTTTAATAAATTCTACTACAACTACTGTTAGTATCATAATTAATAAGTAGATAGGGAAAAACCATTTTTTATGACTTCCTAAAAGGTGAGGTAAATAGTTACCAACAAGGGCAGCTATTATTACATATATCATGATAGCACCTCTTGTCATTGCTTTTTCTCTTTTTCTCATGTTCTCTTGCATAATTTCTTGTTCTTTTAGACGTCTTTGGCTAGCTTTACGATTTGATGATGCCATAATCAACACTCCTTCAAAATCTATATGTATTAAGATATTTAATCTTTTAAGTGGTAAAAAATATGTCCATTATAATTCCTAATTATAAATCTATATTAAAATATTTATAATTTCAAATTGAATTTTTTAATATTTTAATACATTTTATTTAGTATTTTGATTTTGTTAGCAATAAAATACCTTTTAATAATTAAAACAAGTAATTAAGTAAGTGTTTAATCTTAAAAATTTAAAAATACTTATACTATGAAAGGAGAGTTTTGTTAAGTTTGGCAAAGGAATAAATATTAACTTCTAGGAATATACTCATAAGGGAAAATTCTAGGGGAGTGATAGCATGAAAATAGATATTATATCTGGGTTTCTTGGAGCGGGAAAAACAACTTTAATTAAGAAGCTGTTATCAGAAGAGTTGTATAAAGAAAAAGTAGCTATTATTGAAAATGAATATGGTGAGGTTGCTATTGATGGTAATCTTTTAAAGGGTGAAAAGGTTGAGGTTACAGAAATTAGTTCAGGGTGTATTTGTTGTAATATCAAAGGTGATTTCAAGCAAAGCATGGCACAAATAGTTAATGATTATAAACCAGACAGAATTATTATTGAGCCAACAGGAGTTGCAAAATTATCGGAAATAATTTCTTCTGTTAAAGAGGCGAATACTATGAATGCAAAAATTAATATGATAGCAACAGTTATTGATGTAAATAATTTTGAAGCATATTTAAAAAATTTTGGCGAGTTTTATAAAAATCAAATAGCTAGTGCAAATATTATTTTACTTAGTAGAAGTCAAGGTGTTGATGATAACGAACTTATTAAGGTTGTTGAAAAAGTGAGAAATATTAATAAAGGAAGTAATATAATTACAACTCCTCTTGAAAAGATATCAGCTAAAAGGATTATGGAAGTTGCAATAAAGCCAAAGGAAAAACTTTCAGTTGAATTTAAGAAAAGCACTTTGCAACCTAAAGGGGTAATCACAAAAGTGCATAATGCAAATGATGTTTTTGATAATTGGGGTGCTGAAACTTCAAAGATTTTTGATGAAAGTAAGTTAAAAATAGTTCTTAATAATCTTTCAAAAGAAGAAAAGTACGGAAAGGTTTTAAGAGCTAAGGGTATTGTTCCTACTAAAACAGGGAAATGGGTACAATTTGATTATGTTCCTGGAGAAGTAGAAATTAAAAAGTTTTCTGCTGATTATACTGGTAGGCTTTGTGTTATAGGAAGTAATTTAAATAAAGAGGAGATAGAAAAATTATTTTTAAATAATAAGTAAGACTAGGGGGGAGAAACAATGAGAAAGTGTTCAGTTGACTTAGTTACTGGTTTTTTATCTGCTGGCAAAACATCTTTTATAAATAGTTATATAAGTAAAACTTTAAGAAGAGAAGAATTAATCATTGTTCAATGTGAAGAGGGGCGATGTGAAGTTGCTAAGGATATACAAAGTAAATTTAATGTGAGTATAAAAAAATTTTCAACAAGTAGTGAATTGACAGAGGAAAGGTTGATTAGAATGTCTAAATTTTACAAGCCTAATAGGATGATTATAGAGTGTAATGGAGTTGAGGATGTAAATAATCTTATAAAAATATTTAATTTACCAAAACTTCGAGGATATTTTAAGCTTACAGGTGTAGTAAGCATTTTAGATGCATTGACTTTCAATATGCTTTTAAAAAATTTAGGACATCTTATAATACCTTGCGTTGAAAAAAGCGATTTGATTATTTTGAATAAATCAGATCAAATTTCAGATGAACTTTTAGAAAAAAATCTAGGCATAGTTCAAAATTTAAATACTCATGCACATATATTAATTGCACGGGATAAGCAAGATTTAGAGAGAAGAATATTTAAGGCAAAGGTTATAACTGCCTAATTAAGGGGGAGATATGGTGTTGGAAACTATATCAAAGTTTTCTATTATCTTTTCCTCAATACTGCTTGAAGCATTGCCCTTTATTTTGATAGGGGCAATTCTTTCTTCAGTAATGCAATTATTTGTTACAGAGGAATTGATAAAAAAGTTTATACCAAAGAATAGTTTACTTGGGAGTATGGTTGCATCTGTTTTAGGTGTTTTTTTACCTGTATGCGAGTGTGTTACAGTTCCAATAACTAAGAGTTTAATTCAAAAAAAAGTACCAGTGAATGTTGCTATTACTTATATGTTAGCAGCCCCAATAGTTAGTCCACTTGTTATTGCATCAACATATATTGCTTTTGATGGTAATTTAAAAGTTGTAATTTTGAGAGTTGGACTTGGAATTTTAATAGCTATAATAGCAGGTCTTTTAATGATTCCATTGACTTTATGGGATGACATATTAAAGAGTGGTGCAACTACTTTAAGGTGTGATTGTGGTTGTGAGGATATAAGAAATAGTAATGAAAATATTATAATGAAGCTTTTTAAGGGGGCTAGTGCAGAGTTTTATGATATTGCTAAATATTTTATTGTAGCTTCTATGATAGCAGCAGTATTTCAACTTAATATTACAGAAGAATTTTTAGGGTCACTTGGGCTTAATCATACTATAGGAATAGTAATTATGATGAGTGTAAGTTTTTTAATTTCGCTTTGTTCAGAGGCAGATGCATTTGTTGCACAAAGCTTTTTATCAAGTTTTTCGCTCGGAGGTGTTATGGGCTTTCTTATAATAGGTCCAATGATTGATGTGAAGAATATAAGTATGCTTTTAGCTTCTTTTAAAAAATTTTTTGTTATAAAGCTTACATTTGTTATTTTTGCACTTGTTTTTATAAGTACGGCATTTATATTCTAGGGGGGAGCATATGAGGAGGTTTAATTTAGATCAGTTTATTTGGTTTTGTATTTTAATGATTTTATCAGTTCTTCTAACTGTTATGCTTTTTACAGGGAAGGTGTTTTTACTTATAGATGGTGAAAGAATTTTTTCAACAGTCATAATGCTTGTTATTCTTTATTTATTTACAGTTGTACAAGCTACTAGAATATTTACAATACCTTCAAGAAGTGGAATTAAAAAAGGTTATTTGCAATATGTAATTTTGATAGGAATTTTGATTTTAGTTTCAGTAATAGATATTCCTAAGACTTCTCTTTTGATGAAAGGAGTTAAATTATTTCATTCAGAGCATAATCATGGTGAAAAACATAATCATGCTCATACTAATTTAGGTGATGGAAGAGTGATTATAAATGATGAAAATTTTCATGATGGAATAGAAGAAATTTCAGCACATCAAGATAAATATATTGGTAAGGAAATAGAAATTGAAGGAATTTATTATGAAGATAAAAATTATTTAGATGGGTTTGTGATAACTCAACTTAATATGAATTGTTGTATTGCAGATTCAGAATACTTAGGGATAGTATGTAAAAATAATAGTTTAGATAAAATGACTTTAGAGGTAGGTGAAAAAATAAAAGTTATAGGTAAGATATCTAGCTTTCAAAATAATAATAAAAATGTTTTGAAAATTGATGTTTTAGAGGTAATAAAAAATAACAATTAGTATTTTTAATGGGTAAATTTATATTTAGAATTTTCTATTTTTATAAAATTATAGCTAATAAGCTATATAGATATTTTATTATAAATATATACAAAATTTATTGGTAAAAAACAGGATTTATGAGAGAAATCTAGAAATCCTGTTTTTTTTATCAAAAAAAACTATATAGAAATCAAAATATTATAATAAAATCATTTTGTTATAGTAAAAATGATATGGTAAAATAATTTTTGCAGTAATGAAATTAAACTTGCAAAAAGTTTAATTAGTGATTTATATATCATTTTTAAAGAATATGGAGGATATCCAATGTTAAATATTTTTGTTTGTATCACATCTGAGGAAGAGAGGGCATCTTTTACAAAGATTGTAGAAACGACTGTATTTGTAGAAAATCTTGATATGAAAATAACTAAGGTTACTGGTAATCCATATGATATTTTAGAAATGGTTAAAAAAAGAAGAGAGCCTGCAATATATTTTTTAAATGTATTTTTTGAAGGTGATATCAATGGAATACAGCTTGGGGCAAAGCTTAGAGAATATGACGAACTAGGAGTCATTGTATACATAACACAACACATAGAGCTATTATACTTATCATACATTTACAAAGTTGAAGCTTTAGATTATATTATAAAAAATGATGTTAGAAATTTAGAGGAACGAGTTAATTCTTGTTTACAAAGAGCTGAAAAAAAGCTAAGTGCTGACAATATTGAAATGAAAAAAATAAAGATAAAACAGGGCGATATTATTTTTAACATTTCAATTGATGATATATATTACTTTGAAACATCTGAAAAACCACATAAACTTATTCTTCATAAAAAGAATGAAAAATTAGAGTTTGTGGGAAATTTAAAATCTTTAGAAGGATCTATTGGCGATAATTTTTTTAGATGCCATAAATCATATTTGATAAATAAATCTAAAGTGAAAGAGATAAATACAAAGAAAAAAATTGTGCTTATGGACAATAATGAAGTTTGTCTAGTATCAAAAAGATTCTTAAATGACCTTATAGATA
>JBOGAY010000175.1:0-5991 GCA_051655925.1 Sarcina sp.
TACTCATCAAAGTAAACTTAAGTCTTGCCTTATAAAACAAAGTAACAATCTTAAATTTATATTATTTAATTTCTATCGCTCTTATAACTCTTTCTATATGCATAGATAAATAAACTATTTCATCACTATTTATTTCATAGTTATACTTTTTCTTTATACTCTTTTTAATTTGCATAGCACATCTATATGATTTGCTATAACTATTCTTAATTATTTCTAAAAAAGAAATTTCTGACTCAATTCCCTCTTGCTCACTTATAATCCTTTTTGCAAAAAATTTAAGATGTGTAAGTAATCTATCATAATTAATATCATTTTCATTCAAAGTAATTTTGAAATAATCAACAATTTCTTCTAATACATCATTTATTATACTTGTAACTATTTGACTTTCTTTAACACCATATTTGTAAGATGCGTTAACAATATGAAGTGCTATAAATCCAATTTCATCATCAGGAAGAAATATTTTAGCTTTTTTCGCTATATGCTCTAACGACCAAATACCTAATTCATATTCTTTTTTATGGACCACTTTAATTTCATGCAATAAAGGGTTTTTTATTACAATTCCCTCTTTACTTCTTTTTATAGCAAATGCTAAGTGATCAGCTAAAGATATATATATCTGCTTATCTAACTTAATAGCTAACTCTTCTTCTGATTTAATTATTATATCTTGTGCTAGTTGAAATATACCATTAGGAATTTTTGAAATTAATGTTTTAATTTTATCCCCTACTGCCTTATCTTCTATTTTAAACTTCTTTTCAATAAGATTTGAATCTATCTGATCTCCAACTTTTTTCTTAAAAGCTATCCCACATCCCATTAAAATTAATTCTTTTTTCGATTTCAAATCTGTAGATAAAACAACATTATTATTCAATATTTTTTGTATTTGATAGTCTGCCACTTTTTAATCCCCCCTATAAAAAGAAAAAAACCTAGTATTATAGCGTAAAAAACTACAATTACTAGGTATTGCCTTCTAAATAAAGTAACAATCCATTACTCTTTTATAGTAACATGTAAACTTATTCATATCAACCTATTATTTGTTAAATATTGGTTAACAAATATGTAAATATATAAAAACTAAAAAAATACCGACACATAAATGTATCGGTATCTCTTAATTGATATATGAAATTTATATTTTTATATATCTGGTGTTTCGTTATATATGTCTTCAACTGAATCTGGCTTTTCATTCATTATTCCAAGTTTATCAAATATTATAAATGTTATACTTAAAATAATTGCAACTATTGTTGCAAGTCCCATTCCACTAAGCTCTGTAGCTCCTATATTTATAGACATTCCACTCATACCAACAACAAATACTACAGATGTTAATATTAAGTTTCTACCTTTTGAATAGTCTACCTTAGCTTCTATGAATGTTCTTATTCCTGCTGCTGCTATACTACCAAATAATAATATACTAACTCCACCAATTACTGGCTGAGGTATACTTTTAATAAGCATAGCAAGCTTTCCTGAAAAAGCAAGAATCATTGAAAGTACTCCAGCACCTACTATTATATATACACTGTATACTTTACTAATAGCCATAACTCCTATATTTTCACCATAAGTAGTTGTTGGTACTGATCCAAAAAATCCTGAAATAGCAGTTGAAATACCATCTCCAAGAAGTGATCTATGAAGACCTGGTTCCTTAGCTAAATCTTTACCTACAACACTACTTGTTACAGCAAGATGTCCTATATTTTCTGCAACAACAACCAATGTGCATGGAAGAATCGTTAAAATTGCATCCATATTAAACTTAACTACTTGCATATGCGGAATAGCAAAAAAGCTAGCTTGTTTTACCTCTGTAAGATCTACAATTCCAAATGCCATTGATACTAAATATCCTACAACAATCCCTATTAATATAGGAATTATTTTAAAGAATCCTTTAAACAATACTGTTGATAAAATTATGGCTACAAGTGTTATCATAGCTATAAGAATATGTATTGGATTAGCCACACTTCCATTAACTGAGAATCCTGAATCTTTAGCAGCATTTTCCGCCATACTAAGACCTATGATTACTACGATAGCCCCCATAGATGCAGGTGGAAATATTTTATTAATCCAGCCTGTCCCAAAATAAGCTACTATAAGGCCAATTGCAGCAAAAACTAAACCAGATACTACAAACCCACTTTGTATTTGTGCAAATGAGAATCCATTTTTTTGAAGCATCAATACTGGTGCAATAAAAGCAAAACTTGAACCAAGATATGCTGGTATTTTACGCTTTGTTAAGATTGCATAGATTATAGTACCTATACCATTAAATAAAAATACTGTCGCAGGATCGATATTAAATAATATTGGAACTAAAACAGAAGCCCCAAACATTGCAAATAAGTGCTGTATGCTTAAAGGTAATGCTCTTTTAAAAGGTACTTTCTCCTCTATGCCTATAAAATCTTTATCTACTGCTTTTTGAGACTTTGTCTCTACTTTTTGAGTTTTCATATATGCCCCTTTCTTAGCCTCTCCGGACTAAATTAAAAGTTTTCCTTACAAAGAATATCATATGAGTGAAATTAATACAACATTTTGTCTATAGATACGATATTTTATAGTAAACCTTTGATATTTTTAATATATTTCTACTTCTTTACTTCTAATAATACTAAATATCAAAATTATGATAATCAATACGATAGGATTTTCAGTCTAATTATGCTATAATAATCAATTGAGATAAGATTTTTCAACTTTTTACAAAGTAAACATATTAACTTTTTTGTTAATTAATAAATATGGATTTGAAAGGAAGAAGATAATGATTACAGTTACAAATGTAAGTTTAAGATTTGGGGAAAGAAAACTTTTCGAAAATGTTAATTTAAAGTTTAACCCAGGAAATTGTTATGGAGTTATTGGTGCTAATGGTGCTGGTAAATCTACATTTTTAAAAATATTAGCAGGAGAAATTGAACCTAACACAGGAGAAGTTTCACTTGCACCACACTCAAGAATGTCAGTTCTTAAACAGAACCACAACGAATACAATGATGTTGAAGTTCTTAAAACTGTTATGATGGGTAACAAAAGATTATTTGAAATTATGGAAGAAAAAGATGCTTTATATGCTAAACCTGATTTCTCAGATGAAGATGGTATAAAAGCTTCAGAACTTGAAGGAGAATTCGCTGAAATGGGCGGATGGGAAGCTGAATCAGATGCTTCATCATTACTTCAAGGTCTTGGAATCGGAACAGATTTACACTTCAAAAATGTTGGGGAATTAAAAGGTGATGAGAAGGTTAAAGTTCTTTTAGCTCAAGCTTTATTTGGTAAACCAGATTTACTTATCCTAGATGAGCCTACTAACCACTTAGATCTTAAAGCTATAGAATGGCTTGAAAACTTCCTTGGTAATTTTGAAGGAACTGTTATAGTTGTATCTCACGATAGACACTTCTTAAATATGGTTTGTACTCAAATTTGTGACGTTGACTTTGGTAAAATTAAGTTATACGTAGGTAACTACGATTTCTGGTATGAGTCAAGCCAACTTGCTCTTCAAATGTCAAAAGATCAAAACAAGAAAAAAGAAGAGAAAATTAAAGAACTTCAAAACTTCATCGCAAGATTTAGTGCTAATGCTTCTAAATCTAAACAAGCTACATCAAGAAAGAAACTTTTAGATAAAATCACACTTGATGATATCCAACCTTCAAGCAGAAGATATCCATTCGTTGGATTTAAGCCTGAAAGAGAAGTTGGAAACGATGTTCTATCTGTTGATGGATTAACAAAAACAATTGATGGTGTTAAAGTTTTAGATAACGTAAGTTTCATTCTTGGAAGAGAAGATAAAGCTGCTTTTGTTGGAGATGAGATAGCCGTTACAACTTTATTCAGAATACTTATGGGTGAGATTGAACCTGATGCTGGATCATTCAAATGGGGTGTAACTACTTCAAGAGAATACTTCCCTAAAGATAACTCAGAATACTTTGACAACTGTGATTATTCACTTGTTGACTGGTTACGTCAATATTCTGAAGAAAAATCAGAAAGTTATTTAAGAGGATTCCTTGGAAGAATGTTATTCTCTGGAGAAGAAGCTCTTAAGAGTGCTAACGTATTATCTGGAGGAGAAAAGGTTAGATGTATGTTATCAAAAATGATGCTTAGCCCAGCTAACATATTAATTCTTGATCAACCTACTAACCACTTAGACCTTGAGTCAATTACAGCACTTAACAATGGTCTTATGGATTATAAGAGTATCTTATTATTCGCATGTCATGACCACCAATTCGTTGAAACAATCGCTTCAAGAATCATTGAAATTAATGATGGAGCTATTAAGTTTAACAAAGAGTGTTCATACGATGAATATTTAGATCAAAAATAAGTATTACAAAAAGTAGCTAGGAGAAAACTCCGGTTCTTACTCAAGTATGGGTATAAAAAATAAGTATACAACAAAAGGGCATTTTAGGATGCCCTTTTCTAATGTATTCAGTATTCTATTTCACCAAAGATGAGAAAGAACCAAAACTCCTAGCTACTTTTTTATTTATCTGTATTGCACTCATTAAACTCTATTTTTCTATTTACCATTCGCATAAGTTCAACTCTACGTCTCACTTTTCTCTTCTTTTTCAAGTTATTATTTCTTTTAAGTGCTTTTCTTCTCATTCAAATGTGCTCCTAAGATGTAATTTTTGTAACTTGCTAAAAATTAACCCTTCTTTATTTACACACTTTTAATAATTCTACACTTACATAATAACATTTTTCCTCTGAAAAATCATAAAAATTTAATCCTCAAACATATTTTCCTTTGCTACTACTTTTATCCACTCTCCTGATTTTTTAACTTTTTTCTCTAAAGTTTCTAAATCAAGTGAAATAAATCCATATCTATTTTTATATGAATTACACCATGACCAACAATCTATTGGTGTCCATAAATGATATCCAAAACAATTTGTTCCCTCTTCAATTGCTTTATGAAGGAATGTTAAATGCTCTTTTATAAACTCAATTCTATACTCATCATTTATTATTCCATTTTCATCTTTAAACTTTTCTTCACCTTCTACTCCCATTCCATTTTCAGCTACATACCATTTTATATTTCCATAATTTTCTTTGATATTTATTGCAATATCATATATCGCTTCAGGATAAATTTCCCAGCCTCTATGCTCATTTATTCTTCTTCCTGGCATTAAATAGTTTTCAAAATATTTATCTGGCATCCATGTATTTTCTGTATATTCTATTTCTCTAGCTTTAATTCTTCTTGGTTGATAATAATTTATCCCTAAGAAATCAACTCTACCATCTAAAAATACTTGCTCATCGCCTTGCTCTGTTTCCCATACTACATTATCTTCTTTTAATATATTCACTAACTTTTTTGGAAAACTTCCTTTTACTGCTGGATCTAAGAACATCCTGTTAAAATATAAATCTGCAACATCAGCCGCTTCAATATCTTCTGGTGAATTACTTCTTGGATATGAAGGTGTTAAATTAAGAATAATACCAATCTCTCCACCATAATTTCCTTCTTTATACGTTTTTATAGCCTTAGCTGATGCAAGCGCTATATGATAAGCTGTTTGATTTGCTTTTACCCCATCAACTACACATGGATAATGGAATTTATATAAATACTGTCCCTCAACAACAACTATTGGCTCATTAAATGTTGCAAAATGTTTTACTCGATCTCCAAATAGATCAAAACAAGTTTTAGCAAACTGAACAAATAGATCAACAACTTTTCTTGATTCCCAGCCTCTATACTTATCATATAATTCTACAGGCAAATCAAAATGGTGTAGATTCATAACAACTTCTATTCCGTTTTTAATTGACTCATCAATTACATCATTATAAAATCTCACACCATCTTCACATACTTCACCTGTTTCTAAATCTTTTATAAGTCTTGACCATTGTATTGATGTTCTATATGTGTTTAATCCAATA
>JBOGAY010000176.1:0-8098 GCA_051655925.1 Sarcina sp.
AGTTTTGCTAGATTTTTTAGAAAATTTCTGAATTTAGAGATTGAAGATGCTTTGCTAGTTTTTATATCCTTAATATTGAAAAAAATCCATTTACAGAAAGATTCACTCTTCCTATAAATGGATAATCAACACTCGTGATAATTTATAATTCTTTGTTTATACTAAAAAAGATTTATATAAGTATTGACTGAAATATAAAAGTACAGAAATATAAAAGTGCAGAACTATGAATATTCAAATCTATGGGAGGTTGGAATGTCAAAAGTAATAAGTATTAGGTTAGAGAATGAGCTTCATAAAGATCTGAAAAGATTAATGGTAGATGAGGAAACAACATTTCAAGAGTATGTTCTTGAGCTTATTAAAAAAGATATGTCTGATAAAAAAACAAATAATAATATGAAAAAAGGAACTTCTACAATTTGCCTGGTCGCGACGTAGAAATTCCTTTTATATAAATTGGAGTTTATATAATAAACATCAATTGTAGTTTATTATATCAACTCCTTCAATTAAATTCAAGGGAGTGAATAATAATGAAAAGATTATTTATTGAGAGTTTCAATGGTTATAAAATTCAAAGTGTGATATGGAGGAACAAACCATGTTGGGTAGCAGTTAAAATGGCGAAGACTTTGGGATATGATGAACCTTCACATGCTATTACAAATTGTTTGAGAGTTGAGAAGTTTAGAGAAGATGTAGAGTTTGAAACTTTAACAGGTGCAACGCTTAAAAAGTTCAAAGAGTTATTAGGCGATTCAATAGAAAGTTCTGTGAAGTTTGCATCTCAACTAATTGTACTTTTTGAACCAGGGTTATATGGATTTTTGGCTTATACAGAGAAACCTCTAGGAGTTATTTTTAGGACATGGATAAGAGAGGAAGTTGTTCCACAGATAAGGGCAACTGGTGTTTATGTTTTAGATGATGATTATTATGACAAAACTTATAATTCAGAGATTGAGTTTACTTGTGGTAATCCTTATAGTGAAAGTGTGAAAGATGGTAAAAGTATTAATTCAGAATTCACAGTGAAAAATAATAAGTTAAGTATAGTAGATGGTAAGTACATAGAAGTTGATAAGTTAAATAACAATTCAGATAAGAATGACTTTGATATAGATAAGTTTCAAAGGTTAAGAATAGTTACGGAGAGTGCAAAGTTATTAAAAGGGTTGTTGGATGATGTTGATACGGATTCCATATGTAAGCTTGCAGTTATCAAAACTTTATTTTCAGAAGTAGGGATAGAATTGCCTATATATTTTACGCACCCCGGGGATTGAATGAGATTGAGAAGAGATTTTTACATAGCTTTTTATGTTTTAAAACATATATAAATGGGATATAATTAACTTAAGAGGAAGTGATATATTGAGTTCACAGCAAAACAAAAAAGAGAGTGTTAAACTTGACCAAATACTAAAGTATCTATTTACTAGTTCTAACAAAGTTTTAGTTAAGTTATTGAATGGACTTTTTGATGAAGATTTTAATGAAGATGAAGTAGAGATTACAGTTAGTAATAACGAATATATAGAAGAATCACTAGATGTTTTAAGAGGAGATATGTTTTATAGTGCTTTAGATTCTAAAGGTAAAAAAGCTAGTTATCATATAGAGTTTCAAACTAAAAATGACTCAACAATGGTAGTTAGAACATTTGAATATGGTTTTAGAAAAGCAAGAGATGAAGCAAAGGATAAAGATTCAAAGGGAATTAAAACATTATATTTTCCAAAGCAAAAAGTTATTTTCTTTGAAGAAAATAAAGGAATTGAAGATAGTTTAAAACTGAAAATTATATTCCCGGACGAAACGGAACATATTTATGAAGCTAGTGTAATGAAGTATTGGGAGTATACGGAGGAAGAAATTTTAGAAAAGAAAATGTATCCGTTAATTCCGTTACAATTATTCAATTTAAGAAAAGAGCTTAAAAAGCTAGAAGCGAAAAATGATTTAGAGGGTATTAAAGGTTATGCAAGAGAAGCAAGATTAATTGCAAATAAATTAGCACTTATATCTAGTGATTTATTAGAAGATGAAGAAATTTACGGGAATGATTTTCATAACCGTAGACTCAATGAAGCGTGCTGAATGCTTAGTCGCAGGTATCTAGGAGCGTGTAGTTCTTTTATTCCTTTAGGAATAATTAGAAATACTAGCTATCAGATAAGATGTTGTTAGGAATACAAAATCTTATAGAGTATTTGAATAGAGTTTATTTTAAAGATGAAAATATAGAGGAGGAAGTAGAGCATATGACAAAAACTTTATATGATCAAGAGGTAGAGAGAAAGGGAATCGAAAAAGGAATGGAAAAAGGAATCGAAAAAGGAATTGAAAAAGGGAAAATAGAAGCAGCAAAGGCTATTTTAGATGTATTTGATAATGAGGAAATTGCTAGAAGATTAGGAATAAGTGTGGATATTGTCAAAAAGATAAGAGAAGAAGCTAATAATTATAAACATCCCCGGGGATTGAACATGAAAAATAGTATTTTAGCTATGTAAGAAGAGATTTTTACATAGCTTTTTTTACGCACCCCGGAGATTGGATGAAAGGAAAATATTGAATAAAAGGAAAATATTATGATAATAATCTAATAAAGAAATTTAGTGAGGTAAGATTATTATGGTTAAAAAAAGAGAATGGATGCCACATTCATATTTACACATTACAGCTAGAGGGAACAGAAAAAGTGATATTTTTATAGATAATGAAGATCGCAAATATTTTTTAGAAACACTTGAATTTATTTTAGAAGATTATAAAGAACAAGGAATAGAAGTTGCAGCATATTGTTTAATGACAAATCATATTCATATCTTAATAAAAACAAGTGAAATTCATCCAAGCAAATTCATTGGTAGATTAATATTAAGATATACAAAGTACTTCAATAAAAAATATGATTATGTAGGAAAATTATTTCAAGACAGATATTATAGTGAATTTATAAGCGATGATCAACAGTTATTAGAAGTAAGTAGATATATACATTTAAATCCATATAAAGCTAAAATGGTAAAACACCCTATAAACTATAAATGGAGTAGTTATAAAAACTTAATTAATAAAACATTAGACAAGATAGTTAATCAAGAACTAATTTTAGACTACTTCAAAACTAACACCTATAGTTCATTCATTGAAGAAAAGTTAATTGAAGTAATTGATGAAGTAACGGAAGTAACGCACCCCGGGGATTAAAAAAATGAAGTAACGCATCCCCGGGGATTAAATAAAAATAGTGTTTTAGCTATGTAAGAAGAGATTTTTTACATAGCTTTTTATGTTTTTAATGGAGGTTAGAGATCGGGTATACATATTTTATTGAAAAATAAATATTAAAATATTTATAAAGCTAAGATATAATAAAAGTATAAAAATATGACAATACTTAATAAGAAATAATAGTATAAGAGTGAGAGTGATGAAAATAGATGAGTAAGCACAAGATAGAGGATCGAGTTTTAAAAGAAGTTGGTACTCGATATGGAAATGGTCTTATAAAACTTTTAAATGCTGATTTTAAAATTAGAAGAGAATTAAGTAGTGAGGTCACAGGAGTAAGGTCTTCTAGGGATATGGATATGCTACTAGAGACAGATAAAGAATACTTAGTAAATATTGAATTTCAATCATCAATAGAGAATTTAGAAAATGACTTGAAAAGATTTAGATATTATTCAGCAAGTACTATGTTAACACAAGGACGAGATGTAAAAACATATATTGTTTATAGTGCTAAATTTAAACCTAAAGAAATAGTTTTAAAAGGTGAGTTTGGTGAGTTTAGACCAGTTCCGATATTTTTATATAATATTTCTTTAAATGAAGAGTTAGATAGAATAGAAAAGTATGGAAATGAAGAGTTAACAGAGTATGACAAAATAGTTCTAGTTTTATCCACAGGATTAAGATATGAAGGTAATAGATTAGAGCTTATCAAGAAAGCTATTAATTATTTAAATAATTCAAAAGATAAGGAAACTATAGGAAGTTTATTATTAGAATTATCTTCAAAGTTTTTAGATAAAGATGAGTATAAGATGGTGAAGGAGGCAATTACAATGGTTGATATAGTAAGAGATATAAGAGAAGAAGGGATACAAGAGGGAATAAAAGAAGGTATGAGAGAAGGTATGAAGGAGGGAATGAGAGAAGGGATGAAAGAAGGGAAAATAGAAGGAAAAATAGAAGGAAAGATAGAAGCAGCAAAAGGTTTATTACAAGTTTTAGATGATGAAACTATTGCTAAGAGTATAGGCTTAGATATAAAAATAGTTAAGAAATTAAGAGAAGAACTTTAACAAGTTCACACAAGCATCCCCGGGGATTGAATAGGAAACTATCAAAATAGATAAAATTTGATATAATAAAAGTAATGAAAAGTAACAATAATTTCTAAAAAATAGGAATAATAAAGCATAAATAGGATATAAATTACAAAGGAAGATAAAAAATATGAATGAATTTTTAAATTATTTAGAAGAACTAAGAGATAAGTATATAGAAGAATGTTATTATAGGTTAGATTGGGAAGAAGACTGTCTATATTATAGAGGAGGAAAAGAACTTAGGTATGAAATTGCTAAAAAAATAGTTGAACATAAAATAAAGTTAAAGCACTTGTTTATAATAATGGATTGGAATACTGAAAATGGTTATATAAAGTCTTTAAATCTTTTAAGAGAAGGTGGCCTTCATGGAATTCATCTTATGGTTATGGTGGCTACATGCATTGTTGAGTCAATGATGGAAGCAGAACTTGGAGATGAGTGGGAAAGATATATGGAAAGTCTAGAAAAGCAGTTACCTAAAGATGAGTATACAATGAGCGACGAGGAATATGAAAAATATACTAAATCACAAGAAGTAGAATTATAGCATCCCCGGGGATTGAATGAGGAATTGTAAGGTGAAAGTCTTGAAAGTAAGTAATAAAGCCAAAGTTGATAAGAATAAAAGTATGATGCGGTGCTAAAAATTGCACTGCTTGTCTATGAGAATAATGCTTTAGCTATGTTAGGAGATGTATTATCTAGCATAGCTATTTTAAATAATAATTGGTGAAAAGAAAAAGATTTAAGCTTTATTAATTCAAGTAGAGTATGATTAATTTTATAAGATTAGCTGAATTTTATAAGATTAGCTGAATTTTAAATGGTATGCATTAAGTAATAGTAAGCTTTGAGAGAGGTACTGCATTTTAAATACAGTGCCTTTTTATAGTTTCAATGATGTTATACATAGTTTGTTAAAAATAAAAACAAAATAAATATTAAAATATTTATAAAGTTAAGATATAATAAAAGTATAAAGAAATGACAATAATTTACAAATGAGAAAAGAGGTGGTGTAGAGTATGAGCATTTATAAAGAAAAGCAACTTAATAACGAAGTTATATATGAAGAACTTTGTAAAAGTTTTGATGGGAAAGTTGAACTAATAGATGGAGAAGTTGTATGTAGTTCATTTACTTCAATGAATCACAATAAAATAACTATTGGAATTAGTGGAAAGATTCAAGATTTTTTATTTGGAAAGAGTTATGAAGTGTATTCAGAACAGATTGAGTTACTTCTTGGTGATGATAAATTTAAACCGGATATTTTTGTTGTATGCCCAAAAGAAAATAATGAGATTAAGAAAAAAGGAGAATCTATATTAGAAATCCCAGCTGTTATATTTGAGGTTGTATCAGATTCAAATGCATCACTAGACACAATTAAGAAAATGTATTTATATGCAATACATGGAATTAAAGAATATAATCTAGTATATCAAGATGGAACTCTTACACAATATAAATTATTTGGAGATTATTATAGACCTTTTAAAATATATAACAAAAAAGATATTTATAAATCAATAGAGCTTAAGGGGTTAGAAATAGACTTAAATAGAATATTTTATTTTGTAAGTGATGCTGGGATACTATGAAAAAACTGAGCAAGTACAGAAAGTAGCTTTCTTCACAAGCATCCCCGGGGATAAAAGAAGGGAAATGGTAAGGCACTGTATTTTTGAATACAGTGCCTTTATATGTTTTTATTGCATCCCCGGGGTTGGTAAGATTTTTGATTCAAGATATTCTTTTACTCTTTTTCTAGCAATAGCTTTTTCTTTTTCGGGTGTTTTTTGAGTGTTTTTTATAAAGTGGCTTAACATAATAAATGTATCGCCATCTCTAAAGAAAAACATTCTAGAATCTAAGGCTCTAACTTTATAGATGTTTCCTTCTAAATTTCTTATTGTTGGTGCACCTATACTAGTGCCTGTTTCTTTTAATAGATTTAATACTTTATTTATTTTATCTTTTTTTACTCTAGCATTTTTGCTTTTAATACTTTTTTTCTCTAAACTTTGTATATAATTTAAAACTGGTATATCACCATTTTTACTTTCAAAAAATTTAATTTCATACATATTAACTCACCTTATTTCTTTTGTAATATTTTAATTATAACATAATAATTTAGCATCCCCGGGGATTGAAGAAAAGATGAGAATTAGAAATTCATTATTTGTTTTAAATTAATTAATTTTTAAATGGTATATACTAATATATAATTATTTAGAGAAGTGACAATATATTTTACTAGGGGTGAATTTTTGAATTTAAGTATTAAGAAAATTATAAATTATATTTTTTATTTGATTTTAGGTGTAATGGCATTATTTGCATTTATTGTTTTATCATATATACCAACGTATGTGCAAGGAAATGATGTTTTGCTTTATTTTTTATCTAATATGATTTTATTATTAGCATTTTTCCTACCTATAATATTTATAGGTTTAGTATTTGGCTTTTTTGGAAAAGTGAGAGTGTTAAAAAATAATAATCTTATAAAGAAAATTATAAAGACGATAGCTATTTCTATAGGGATGTTTAGTGGACTGGTAGTGATTGGAACATCTATGGAAAATTTATATTCTCAGGAATTAATCAATAAAATAAAAGAGGAAAGAGTGCAATTAGATATTAAAAAGGGTAAAGAAGAGAGTGAGTTGGCATATAAGCAACAGTTAGAAAAAGAATTGAAAGAGAAAAATGCATTAATACAAAAACAGGATGAAGATTTGAAAAAACAAAGAGAGTTGCAAAAAACACAAACACAGACTTTGATTAATGAAAATATTGAAGAGTATCAAATATTGATTGGTGAATTAGAGCAGTTACAGTTAGAAAATACAGATAATGAAGCTATTGATAAACACAACCTATCAATAAAAGAAAATAAAGAGAAAATTGATGAAAGTATTAGATGTTTAAATGAACTAAATGAAAAGTTAAAAAGTACAGAAAACATTGATGAAATGAGAATTCTAATAGATGAAGAATTAAAAGAATTTGAGGGGCTAAAAGTAAACGTAACGGTTCTTGCTACAGAGATTCAAACTGATAAAAAAATAATGGTAGAGAAAAATAAATTAGAAAAAGAGTTAGCTATGGCAAAACAGAAAGAAAAAGAAATTTTAGAGCAAAAGAAGATAAATAAAGAAGAGAGTACAAACAAGGAAAGTATAGCTAAGCCTGATAAAGATAAAAATAGTAGTGAAAATAATAATGTTACGAGTAATAGTGCTGTAAATAGTTCTAGCAGTAACAACTCGAGTAATTCATCAAACAATTCATCAAACAATTCATCAAACAATTCATCAAACAATTCATCAAGTAATGAAATGACATATTATGTTGCAGCTGGAAATAGGTATTATCATAGAACTTCAAGTTGTAAGTTTATTAAAGGAGCTAATATAACTGCAACAACAAATATTTCAGGAAAGTTTGCATGTAATTGTGCAAAGTAATAATACTATTTCATAAATTGTGCAAAAAGAAATAAATGGTTTTAATTTAGATCTGAGAATTAAAGTTTGAAAGATTAGTAGAAATAAAAGTTTGATGAGATGTCCAAATTTAATCAAGTATATATAAAAGCTATGTTAGAAATAAAATTCTAGCATAGCTTTTTATGTTGCTATTAAGTTTTTAGTTAAAAGTTTCACTTTGAAAGTCTCCTTAGCTTTATTAATAAGTTTTGCTACTGTTTGTGTAATAACCAAAAAATCCTGTGA
>JBOGAY010000177.1:0-6777 GCA_051655925.1 Sarcina sp.
GTTAAACCCATATTTTTAAGTATTTTAACTTCTTCAATTAATCCTTTTTTCATCATAATATCAACTCTTAGATTAATTCTATTATAAAGTTTTTCTCTCTCCATAGTAAGTACATAGTAGAATATATCATAATCACAAGTATATATACTATTTTCTTCTTTAAATGTACTAAAAGGCTTTCCACTTTGCTTATAAACCTCTAAAGCTCTTATAACTCTTTTTACATTATTAGGATGTATAGAATTATAACTTTCTTCATCAATGTCTTTTAATAAAGAGTGTACATAGTCATTTCCTTTTGAAAGAGCTAAAGCTTCTAGTTCTTTTCTATACGTTTCATCTTTTTCACCCTCTGCAAAGTTCATATTACATATAATAGAATTTATATAAAGTCCAGTTCCTCCTGCAAGTATAGGAAGCTTACCTCTGCTTTGTATATCTTTAATAGCCTCTTTAGCTAAAGTTTGAAATTCTGATACGCTAAACTCACTAGATGGTTCAACAAAATCTATTAAATGATGAACAACCCCATCCATTTCTTCTTTAGATATCTTAGCTGAACCTATATCCATATGTTTATAGATTTGCATAGAATCTGTTGATATTATCTCTCCATTTAATCTTTTAGCAAGTTGTATGGAAATATCTGTTTTCCCAACCGCTGTTGGTCCTGCTATAACAAGTATTTTATTATTCATTAGTTTTCTCCTTAGACTATTCTCTTAAACATTTTATCCATATCATAATTAGAGAATTTAATTATTGTAGGACGTCCATGAGGGCAATGGAAAGGATCATCTAAGAATCTCATGTCATATAATAATTGATTCATTTCACGTTCAGATAATGTGTCATTAGCTTTTACTGCTGCTTTACAAGCAATAGTAGCTATTCTATTATATTTAACTTCAACAGTTTTTCCACTTCCAAGATTCTTAAGGTTATCTAATATTAAAAGGAAGAAGCCTTTTGCATCAAGTTTACCTAAGAAATAAGGAACCTCACTTAATTTTATTGAACTCATTCCAAAACTCTCTATTTTAAACCCTGAATGTTCAAATATATCTTGATTTTCCTCATAATAACCATAGTCATTTAAAGATAGCTCTATAACCAAAGGAACCATTAAAGGTTGTATCAGTAAATCATTTTTCTCAATAGACTTTAAATACTTCTCAAACAATAATTTTTCATGTGCTGCATGTTGGTCTATAAGGTATAATGTTCCATCTTTTTGGGCTATTATATAAGTTTTATTATATTGACCTATAATATCTAATATAGGAAACTTAGGAACTCTTTCTCTCATAGAATCATTGTTATAAGAATTAGCTATTTTAGTTTCATTTATAACGTCAGCATTCTCCGCGTAAGAGTAATCATGATTATTTATATTTACAACTGAAGAGTCATTTTCCATTTTAATTACACTATCGATGTAATTAGAACTTATAGTATCATTAGTATTAGGCATACTAGCCTCTTCTCTATTTATAGTTACAGGAATATCTATAGATATTTTTTCTTTAAATAAACTTTCATTATTTTTAAGTTGTAACTCTAATTCATTTAATTCCTCTAATCTTTTTTCAAAAGAACATTGTTCACTCTCAAGTTCTCGCGCTTTAATATCTTCTAAAAATTCATTTCCATCATTGAACTCTTTTCTAACATTTTCACTTAAAACATCATGAACACCTTTGAATACTGTTGAAAACACTTCTCTATCATTTCTAAATTTGATTTCAGATTTAGTAGGATGAACATTTACATCTATAAATTCTGGGTATACATCTATAAATAATACAAAGAAAGGATACTTATCTCCTGTATTAAAAGATTTATACGCATTTTCAACAGCTACTGAGATAGTCCTATTCTTTATATATCTCTTATTTACAAAGATAGTCTGATTATTTCTAGATTTTCTAGCAAGAGTATCCTTACCTATATAACCATATATAGTAACAGTATCGGAGGCTTGCTCAAAGTATAAAACGTCTTCTGCTGTATTTTTACCATAGATACTTCTTATGACATCTACTAGATTTCCAGTTCCATAAGTATGAACTACTTTCTTTTTATTATTAAATAATTTAAATGATATATCAGGATGTGCAAGTGCAATTCTACTTACAATATCATTTATAGTAGCTCCTTCACGTGAAGATGATTTTAAAAATTTTTTTCTAGCAGGTACATTATAAAATAAATCTCTAACTTCTATAACAGTCCCATTGTTAACTCCAACCTCATTATCAACAGTGAAAGTTCCACCTTCAATATTAACTTCCCACCCTGTTTCTTCTGATTCTACTTTAGATTTCATATTAACTTTAGAGATAGCTGCTATAGAAGGTAAGGCTTCACCTCTGAATCCTAAAGTATTAATTCTAAATATATCATCTACATTTTGTATTTTAGATGTAGCGTGTGGTAAAAATGCTTTTCTTAGATCGTCATTATATATACCAGACCCATCATCTATAATTTTTATAAGAGTAACTCCACCGTCTTCTATTTCAACAGTTATATTTTTGCTTCCTGCATCTATAGAGTTCTCTATTAATTCTTTTACAACAGAAGAGGGTCTTTCAACAACCTCTCCTGCTGCAATTTGATTAGATGTATGTTCATCTAAAACATTTATTCTTCCCAAATCTTAACCCTCCTTAAAATTTATTTGATTTTTTTAGCATCACCATATAATTTATAAAGAATATTCATAGCATCCATCATATTAATTGATGTTATGTCTATCTCTTTTATTTCATTTATAATATTATCTTTTTCTATTTGATCGAATCCAAGTTGTAAGTTGAGGCTTTCTTGAATAGGCTCTTTAACTACTTCTACTTTCTCACTCTTCTTAACTTCTTTGATAACATCTTCTACTTTTTCTTTTGACTTTTCACAAATTTTTTCAGTTATAGCAACTTCTTCTAAAACTTCTGTTAGATATTCAGTTTTATTTTCCTGTACTACATTTATTTGAATTGAATGATCTTCAAGTCCAAATAATATTTCTTTTGCTCTTGATATTACATTTTGAGGAATACCAGCAAGTTTTGCAACTTCGATACCATATGATTGATCTGCTCCACCTTCAATTATCTTTCTAAGGAAGATGATATTATCATCTATTTCTTTAACTGATACAGAGTAGTTTTTAACTCCTTTAATAATTCCTTCAAGCTTTGTAAGCTCATGATAGTGAGTAGCAAATAAAGTTTTACATCCTATCTTATTTGAAATATGTTCTATAACAGACCAAGCTATACTAAGCCCATCATAAGTAGAAGTCCCTCTTCCTACTTCATCTAAAAGAACTAAACTCTTAGGTGTAGCATTTTTAAGAATATTTGAAACTTCCCACATCTCTACCATGAATGTAGATTTACCACCTGCTAAGTCATCAGATGCTCCTATTCTTGTAAAGACTTTATCACAGATAGATATGTCTGCGCTTGTTGCAGGAACAAATGAACCTATTTGGGCCATTACTGTTATAAGTGCGACCTGTCTCATATATGTTGACTTACCAGCCATATTAGGACCAGTGATTAATAACATTTGATTATCTACTGTATCTAAAGTTGTATTATTAGATATAAAGTCACCTTGTTCTATAACTTTTTCTACAACAGGGTGTCTTCCATCTACTATGTTTATAAAACCTTTATTATTTATAACAGGTTTTATATAGTTGTTTTCTAAAGCTATAAGTGCAAAAGTAGAAAGAACATCAAGTTCTCCAATAAGTTTTGCGGCTTTTTGAAGTCTTAAAATTTGAGATTCAACTTTATTTCTAACATCTATAAATAAGTCATACTCTAAAGTAGCAAGTTTCTCTTCTGCGCCAAGAATTTGTTCTTCCATCTCTTTAAGCTCTTGAGTTATGAATCTTTCTGCATTTGCAAGAGTTTGCTTTCTTACATATCTACCTTCTGGTATAGAAGAATAGTTTGATTTAGAAATTTCTATATAATATCCAAATACTTTATTAAATCCAACTTTTAAAGATTTAATCCCTGTAAATTCTCTTTCTCTTGTTTCTACAGCAGCAATCCATTCTTTACCGTTAGTTTTCGCTCCTCTTAATGATTGAACCTCTTCATTATATGAGCTTTTTATTATGTTACCCTCTTTTAATGAAATTGAAGGTTCTTCTAATATCGCTTCCTCTAATAAAGTTTTTATATCATCTAAAACATCTAAATTCTTATGATAGTCTTTCAACGCATTAGAATTGCATTTAGCAAGAAAATCTTTTACTAGTGGTAATTTATCTAAAGAAACTCTAAGAGAGTTTAAATCCTTTCCATTTACGTTTTGTGATGATATTTTACCAACTATTCTTTCAATATCATAAATACTCTTTAAAACATCTCTTAAATCTTCATTTAAGTAGACATTACCTGTAAGTTCTTCAACAGCTTGAAGTCTTGTTTCTATTTGTTTCTTAATTATAAGAGGTTCTTCTATCCACTTTCTAAGAGTTCTTCCTCCCATAGCAGTAGCTGATTTATCCATAACCCATATAAGGCTACCTTTCTTTGTTTTCTCTTTTAAATTTTCAACAAGCTCTAAATTTCTTCTTGAATTGCTATCTATACTCATATAGTTAACAACATAATAGATATCAAGCATATTAATATTTGATAAACTCATTTTTTGAGTATCATATATATAACTTAAAAGAACACTAGATGAAATAGTTCCTGCACTACCAAGTTCATCCATATCTATATTTTTAAATGTATTAATTAAATCATTTCTATCACATGCATAATCTATATAATTTTTCTTTGTTATAAGAGCAAGTGTAGCTATCTCTATTTGTTTTAATATACTTTCTGATATATTTATATCTACTATAACTTCTTTTGGTGAAATCTTAGAAAGTTCATCAAGCATTGTCGCTATATCACTATCAAAAGATGTAACTTTAAATTCACCTGTAGATATATCTGAAGAGGCTATTGAAATTTCATCCTTTCCAATAAATATAGTAGATATATATGTATTCTTATATTCTGATGCACCCTCTTCTATAAATGTTCCTGGTGTTATAATTTTTACAACATCTCTTTTAACAATTCCTTTTGCTTTTGCAGGGTCTTCAATTTGCTCACATATAGCAACTTTATACTCTTTAGATATAAGTCTTGAAATATAAGTTTTTGCTGCATGATATGGAACACCACACATTGCTGCCTTTTCTTCAAGTCCACATTCTCTACCTGTTAAAACAAGTTCAAGTTCTCTTGATACTGTCTTAGCATCATCAAAGAACATTTCATAAAAATCACCTAATCTATAAAATAAGATACAATCTTGGTATCTATCCTTTACCTCAAAATATTGTCTCATCATAGGAGTTAAAGCCATATAATTCGCCTCCATTCTATTTTCTTTGCTAATAATTTATTTTACACTAAATAGATTTTATTTTCCATGTAATTATAAAATTTGATGTAGCAATAATAAAGTCTATTTATTATCCTAATAAATTTAACTTATATTTAATTAAATTCTTAAATACAAAAACACCTTTCAAATTAATTTGAAAGGTGTTTCTATGTTATACTAACTTTCCAAATAAAGAAAATGACTTAGTATCTTCAATTTTCACATTAACAAGTTTACCTATTAATGATTTATCGCCTTTAAAGTTAACAAGTTTACCTTCTCTTGTTCTTCCACTTAAGTTTTCATCATTATTTTTGCTAATATCTTCAACTAAAATTTCAACTTCTTCATGTAAATAAGACTGATTAATTTCTTTTGAATGTTCATTTATAGCATCTATTATCACATTAATCCTTTTATGCTTTAAATCTTCTGGAATTTGATTTTCCATCTCATCAGCAGGAGTGTTATTTCTTCTTGAATATATAAATGTGAATGAAGAATCATATTTTACTTTATTAACTAAGTCTAGAGTATCTTTAAAGTCCTCTTCAGTTTCTCCTGGAAAACCTATTATCAAATCAGTTGTAATACCTATTCTAGGAATTTCTTTTTTTACATTGTCAATGATTTCAAAGTATTGCTCCCTTGTATAGTTCCTATTCATAGCTTTTAAAATTGTATTTGAGCCACTTTGAACAGGAAGGTGTATTTGCTCGCAGACCTTATCACATTCTTTTATCGCATAAATTACATCCATACTTATATCTTTAGGATGAGAAGTCATAAATCTTATTCTTTCTAAACCATCAACCTCATTTAATTTTCTAAGAAGTTTTGCAAAATCTATATCTTCTTCAAGGCCCTTTCCATATGAATTAACATTTTGACCAAGTAGAGTTATTTCTTTATAACCTTTACTTACTAAGTCAATAACTTCATTTTTTATATCCTCAGACTTTCTACTTCTTTCTCTTCCTCTAACATATGGGACTACACAATAAGTGCAAAAATTGTTACATCCATACATTATAGTTACAAAAGCTTTTACACTACTCTTGCGTTCTATAGGAACTCCTTCTACAATTCCTTCCTCTTTATCTACAATTTCTTTTATACTTATGTTCTCCTGTAGAACCCTATTTAAATATTCAGGAAATTTATGTGCATTATGAGTTCCAAAAATTATATCTATAAAAGGGAATTTCTTCAAAATTTTATCTGCGCTATCTTTTTGCTGCATCATACATCCACAAATAGCAATTACTAAGTTTGGATTTTTAGCTTTTAATCTTTTAAGTTCTCCTAAATTACCTACAACTTTATTCTCAGCGTTTTCTCTAATGCAGCAAGTATTAAATATTA
>JBOGAY010000178.1:0-6867 GCA_051655925.1 Sarcina sp.
GGATTCTCAAGAGATGATGCTGCTAAGTTCTTAAATGATTATTATACAAATGCTATATATGAGCAAGATCCATTTGCAAAACTTGATCAAACAGGTGTAGGAGCTCTTATGAAAATTGCAGTTGAAAAAGGTAAAACAACAAGAAGTGATATCAAGCTTGGAATTTGTGGAGAGCATGGTGGAGATCCAGCTTCAATTGAATTCTGCCATAACCTTGGACTTAACTATGTAAGTTGTTCACCATTTAGAGTACCAGTTGCTAGACTTGCAGCTGCACAGGCACAAGTAAAAAATAAAAAATAAATAAAAAGATAAAAGAGCCGCACTAAAGTGCAGCTCTTTTTAAAAATTTATATTAAATTCTTTAGCAAAGAAAATTTTGAATTTTTCTACCATTTTTTTTTGATTTGGTGTTTTAGAAACAGTTGATAATAGAGCTTCTCTTGAAGTTTTTTTATTACATTTAGAAATACTTGCAAAGTAATCACGAGAGGTTCGCCAGTATTTTTGAGGAAAAGCAAGATAAACCATTAAATATTTAATATCATCATCTGTCAAAGTTTTATTTTCATTATAAGATATAATAATTTCTTTTGCTATTTCAAAATTCCAATTAGTATCATTTCTTTTAAGCAAGCGTCTTAAAAAATATGATAAATCGCTCATAGAGTAATTATATGAACATTTATCAAAATCTATCATATAAACATTATCATCATTCAATAATAAGTTTTTACTAACATAGTCACCATGACAAAGGGAAGTACTCAGTTTTTCTGTATTAATAGAAGCTGATACTTCAAGTGCAAATTTGGCAAGTTCGATATTATCTTCAAAATGTTCAAGAAATATTTTTGAAAAGCGATCCTTCTTTTTATTTGCAAGATTATAGCATGTTAAAAGTTTATTAAAGTGTTTGTTTATAGATATGTATAAATTATCATACCCCTTTTTAATATAAGCTCCTTTTATAGGAATAAAATTTATTGTTGCTTTATGAATTAAAGCTAAATTCTTCGATGCTTTGTTTAGATGTTCCTGATTATCAAAATCAAATTTATGACCAGGCACCCAAGGAGTAAGAATAAAGACAAAATTATTTTTTTTAACAAATCTATTTCCAGTCTTAGTTTTTAATAAAATAGGAACATTAAAATTGTTTTTATAAAGCCATTGCATTGCTGAATACATGAATAAAAGATGTTTTTCATCAAAATAAATTTTTTTAAGACAGTATACTTTTGAATTTTTTGAAACTTTATAAACAGCTCTATGCTTTTCGGTTTCTTTTATTTTAATTTGCTCTATATTAACATTAGTTAAACTGTATTCAGGTAAAACATGTTGTACTGCTATTTTTAAAAGTTCTTTTTCAGTGGTAATAGATTTCTTATTACTGCTCATTTAAATCCTCCTAGATAAAATTACCTATTATATACATATTATATAAAGTAAAATATTATACTAAACTAAGATGATTTAATTAGAATATTAGAGTAAATCAAAAATGGTTTTAATTAAAGAGTTAAATTAGAGGAATTTAAGTTTTTTTATAGAATATTTATAGAGAAGATTTTATTTTATAGTGCATTTTAGTAATTTATAAGAAGAAAGGATACATATAAAAGGGTAATATTACAAACTATAAAGATTATAAGAAGAAAAGATATAAAAAAATATCAAAAAAGTGATTTAAATTTTATTAATTAGACAAAAATATATAAAAGATGAAAAAAATAAATAAATTTTAAAATAAAAAAAGGAATTTGAAGTTTTATGTCGAATTAATAATAGTTCAGAGAAAAAGTTTAAAGGTAAGGTGGGAGTTTTTTGAAAATTCCAGAGGAAATAATAGAAAGAGTAAAAGAAGAAAATGATATTGCAGATGTCATATCTGAATATGTTACGCTTAAAAAGTCAGGAAAAAATTTTTCTGGGTTATGTCCTTTTCACAATGAAAAATCTCCATCATTTAGTGTTTCTGAGGACAAACAAATATTTAAATGTTTTGGTTGTGGTGAAGCAGGAAATGTAATTAGCTTTATCATGAAAGTAAGAAATTTAAATTTTGTTGAGGCTGTAAAGTATTTAGCAGATAGAGTTAATATAAATATTGATTTTAAAAAAGGTGGAAAAGATCCTAAAGATGAGAAGAAAAAACTTCTTAGAAAAATCAATAAAGAAACTGCGAGATATTACTTTGCAAATCTTCAGAAAGATCCAGATATTAAGGAGTATTTCTTTAGAAGAGGTCTTACAGAACAAACTTTAAGATCATTTGGTATAGGGTATGCTAAAGATGGTTGGCGAGAAACTTTAGGCTTCTTAAATAGTTTAGGCTTGAATAAAGAAACAATGAAAGAAACAGGACTCGTTATTTTTAATGAAGAAAAGAATACATCTTATGATAGATTTAGAAATAGAGTAATGTTTCCTGTATTTGATGTATATGGAAATGTAATAGGTTTTGGGGGAAGAGTTTTAGATGACTCAAAACCTAAATATCTTAATTCACCAGAAACGTTAGTTTTTGATAAAGGTACAAATCTTTATGGTTTAAATTTTGTAATAAAAAACAATGGTATAAAAGATAGGACTATGATAATGGTTGAGGGATATATGGATTGTATATCGCTTCATCAACATGGGATTATGAATGCTGTAGCATCACTTGGAACGGCCCTTACAGTAAAGCAAGGTAAACTTTTAAGAAAATATGTCGATACAGTAATTATATCTTATGATGCTGATGTAGCGGGTCAAATGGCTACACTTAGAGGATTAGATGTATTAACAGAAGTTGGTTTAGATGTTAGAGTTTTAACTATCCCAAAAGGTAAAGATCCGGATGAGTTTGTAAGAGTTAATGGGAAGGAAGCTTTTTTAAAATTAATAAAAAATGCTCAAAAATTAATAGAATATAAATTAACTGTTGCAAAACAAGGATTAAATCTTAAATCACAAGAAGATCTTGTGAAATATGGTGATAGAATTACGGAGATTTTAGCAAAACTTAATCCTGTTGAAAAAGATATTTATATAAAAAAAATATCAGAAGAAACAGGAATTAAAGAACAGGCATTATATGATTTGCTTAAAGCCAAACTTAGTGGTTTTAATAAAAATAATAGAAGTATGAATAATACGGAATATTATGGAACAAAATTATATATAGAGCCTGCATATGTTAAATCTATTAGAAATCTTTTTTACTTAATGCTTAATGAGAATAATTATGACTTTATAAAAGAGAGATTTTCTAAAGAAGACTGCATAGATGACCTTTATAAAGGGCTATACTCTTTAGTAGAGGAAATTGTATCTGAAAAAGGTTTTATTGATATTTATAAAAATTTAGAACTTAGATGTGATAAAGCAGACCTTATAAAAGAACTCTTAAAGATAAAAGAGTTAGAGGATTTAGGTGGAAACCTAGATTCAGAAAATTTAATTAAAGACTATATATTTGTAATTAAAACTCATAAGTTAAAAAAAGAACAAGAATTCGTAATGAGAAAGCTTAAGGATAGTGAAAAATTAGGAGATATAGAAGCATCCTTATCATATTTGAAACAGTCGAAGGAAATACAGAATAAACTAAGGAGTTTGAAGAAGTAGATGGTTCTTAAATCGGAAGGAGGCAAACCCATGAAAGATAAAGAAAGCAAGGGTGGAAATACTAAAACAGAAGTTAAAGATAAAAATGCCAGAATGGTTATTGTTAAAAAATTAATTGATAAAGGTAAAAAGAGTGGTTCATTAACTTATAAAGAGATAATGGAGGAGCTTGAGGAGATAGAATTAACACCAGAACAAATAGAACAAATATATGAAGTTCTAGAGTCTATGGGAGTAGAGGTAATAAGTGAAGGTGCTGAAGAGAAAGAAGAGGAAGAGTTAGAGTTAACAGTTCCAGAGGGGATTGCTATAGATGACCCTGTTAGAATGTACCTTAAAGAAATTGGTAAAGTTCCACTTCTTTCATCAGAAGAAGAGATAGATCTTGCACAAAAAATAGAAGAGGGAAGCGTTTATGCTAGAAAAAAACTTGCAGAAGCTAACCTTAGACTTGTTGTAAGTATTGCTAAAAGATATGTTGGAAGAGGGATGTTATTCCTTGACCTTATTCAAGAAGGTAATCTTGGATTAATCAAAGCTGTTGAAAAGTTTGATTATAGAAAAGGGTATAAATTCTCAACATATGCTACATGGTGGATAAGACAGGCAATAACAAGAGCTATTGCAGACCAGGCTAGAACAATCAGAATACCAGTTCATATGGTTGAAACTATCAATAAACTTATAAGAGTACAAAGACAGTTACTACAAGAATTAGGTAGAGATCCACTTCCAGAAGAATTATCAAAACATATGGATATGCCAGTTGATAAGGTTAGAGAAATATTAAAAATAGCTCAAGAACCAGTATCATTAGAAACTCCAATTGGGGAAGAGGAAGATTCACATTTAGGAGACTTCATACCTGATGATGATGCTTTAGCACCAGCTGAGGCAGCTGCTTTTACATTATTAAAAGAGCAATTAATTAATGTACTTGATACTCTTACACCAAGAGAAGAAAAAGTATTAAGATTAAGATTTGGTCTTGACGATGGTAGAGCGAGAACTCTTGAAGAAGTTGGTAAAGAATTTAATGTAACAAGAGAGAGAATTAGACAAATAGAAGCTAAAGCTCTTAGAAAATTAAGACATCCAAGTAGAAGTAAAAAGCTTAAGGATTACTTAGATTAATTTTAAAAAGTCATATCATCTATTTTATGGATGATATGACTTTTTTTCTAGGTTGTGTTAACAGTTGAAAATTTAAAATATGTTATAATATCAAAGGGGGAAATATTATAATGATTTCTTTTAAGGCTAGAAGGGGAAGAGCAAGTTTTGAAATTTTAGGGTATTTAATTTTATGTGATACTCTAATGTTCATAATATTAAAGTTAGTAGATGGTTATGTAGAAAGTAAAATTATTACTTTTGGAATAATATTTTTTACTATATGGTGTTTATATTATATAGTATTAGATTTGAGTTTAAAGTATATTTTTTATGGTGATAAAATTATAATTTCATCTTTTGGAGGATTAAAAAAAGTTGAAATTGAAATTTTAGATATAAATGGTCTTTTAGTAAGAGATGATATCATTGATGGATTTAAACTTTTAGGTGTAGGAAAAGATAAATATGCTTTTGGAAGAATGGTTGTAAAAGGTGTAGGTGCAACTAGAGCATTTATAACATCCTCAACTAAAGTTATTTATTTGCATACAGAAAAATTTTCATATGCAATTTCACCAAAAGATGTAGATACTGTTTTGACTATATTATTTGATAAAAATATACCAATTCAAGAATTTGAAACTAAGGTTAATAATAGAGAGTTGTTTAAAGATAAAAAGTTTTTAACTCCATTTGTGTTAACAACTATTATAATAAGCATTATGATAGTAGTTCCGTTTATTTTGTATTTAGCAGGTTGTTTACCACTAGAAATACCTATTAGTTTTGATACTAGTTTTAGTGTTGTAACTATGGGAACGGGAAAAGAATTTGCTATTAGGCAAATGATTACTGGAATTTGTAATATTATTATTTTAATTTGTATGTACTACACATCATATTTTGCAGTTAAATATGATAAAAAATTAGCTATAAGATTTATATATATAGCATTTATTATTAGTTTATTATTTGAAATTTTACAACTACAAATATTAATTAATTATTTATAGAGAAAGAGGATATAAAATGGAATTAAGTATAAGATTAAAAGCAATAGCGAATCAAGTTGATAAGTGTAACAGTGTAGCGGATATAGGAACAGATCATGGATATATTCCTATATATCTTGTGAAAAAAGGTATCTGTGAAAATGCAATTGCTTCAGATATAAATAAAGGACCTATAAACAAAGCAAAAAAGAATATCAGTATTGAGGGGTTAAGTAATAAAATAAAATGCTATCTTGGTGCTGGTTTAAAACCTTTGAAGGTTAATGAAGTAGAGGGGATTGTAATAGCCGGTATGGGTGGAAACCTTACAAGAGATATACTTCTTGCAGACATGAAAAAGGTTAAGAATTATGATTTTATGATATTACAACCTGCTCAAAATCCAGAGGTTTTAAGAGAGTTTTTATATAATAATGCATATGAAATTATTGATGAAGATTTAATTTTAGATGATGGTACGTATTATGAATTATTTAAAGTGAAATATAATCAAAATGCAGAAATACTAAAATTTGAAGAGGAATTGTATTATGAAGTAAGTCCTGTGCTTATAAAGAAAAAACATCCACTTGTGAATGATTATATAAAGACAAAAATATCTAAGTGTGAAAAGATATTAACACATATAAAGGATAATACAGAGAGTGCTAATATTAAAAAAGAGGAAATAAAAAATAAAATAAAAAAATTAAAAGAGCTAAAGATAAAATAATTTTAAAATAAAAGGGGATGCAAATTTTATGTTATTAAGCAGATTTATAGAAATTATGGAAAGAGTAGCACCGATTCATTTAAAAGAAGATTTTGACAATGTAGGTCTTATGGTTGGTGATAAAAATAAAGAAATTAAAAAAGTTTTATTAGCTTTAGATTGTACAGATACGGTAATTGAAGAAGCTAAGGAAATTGGAGCAGAACTTATTTTAACACATCATCCATTAATATTTAAAAAGCCAAGTAGTATTACAACTGATACATTACAAGGTAGAAAGATTATAAAACTTATTCAAAATGATATAAATTTATATTCAGCTCACACAAATTGGGACTCAGTTAGAGAGGGAATAAATGATACTATAGTTGATATGCTTGGATTTAAATCAGAAGAGATTATAGATAG
>JBOGAY010000179.1:0-5256 GCA_051655925.1 Sarcina sp.
GTGGAAATTTAGTTTCTTCAAAATTAGAAAAATATTATGAAAGTTTAGAAGTTCCTACTTTAACTATGTTAAATATTAAACAAATAGCTCTTGCTAATGGAATTTCTAATGCTAAAAATTCAAAACAATTATATGAAAATTCTCAAAATCTTATATTTTATTTTGGGATTATATTTATTTTTATGGGATATATTTTATTTAAAGTTTTGAGTGTTAAAAAAGTTGCAGAGAGATAATCTGCAACTTTTTATTTTACTTAACAGCAATAACTTCAATTTCTACTTTTGCATCTCTTGGAAGTCTAGCAACTTCAACACATGCTCTAGCAGGTTTAACTGTTCCTAAATATTCAGCATAAACTTCATTAATAGCTGCGAAGTCATTCATATCTTTAATAAAAACGCCAGCTTTAACAACATCATTTAATGTATAGCCAGCAGATTCTAAAATAGCTTTTACATTTTCTAATGATTGTCTTGTTTGTTCTTTAACATCTTCAGATATAATAATCATTGTTTCAGGAACAAATGGAACTTGTCCAGAAACGTATAAAGTTCCATTGACTTCAATAGCTTGAGAGTAAGGTCCAATAGCTCCAGGTGCTTTATTAGTATCTATAATTTTTTTCATAGTGTATCCTCCATTGAATTAAAATTTTAATTATCTACAGTATTTATCTCTTAAACTTTTTAGATATAAATAACCTTTTTGAGCTCCATCTAATTGATCTTGCATCATTTTTTCTAAAGTTTTATCATCTACAGCTTTATGTGGATAGTAATATTGAAGAGGTTTTATAATTGATCTATCATAAGGAGCTTCTTCAATTTTGAATGTTCCTTCTCCAACTTTATTCACCCCACCAGCTCCAGGTTCTCTTTTGAAATTTGTACAATATGGGAAACACATCTCCATATTTATTCTTTCTAAAGGAGAGTTTTCAACCATGATTTTAAAGCATTCATCTAAATTAATATTTCCAGTTCCAGCTGGAACTCCACAAACAACATATCCATAATCACTTTCATCATCTTTGACAATTATGTGGTCTTTAAAATGCGTTGTATATGTGTATTTTGCCATTTTTTTAGCAGCTTCGACAGGTTCTTCCCAAGCCATCATAGCGTTTCCAAAGTCATAATGTAATCCAACCCAGTGTGAATTAACTTCTTCTACAATAGAGATTAATTCATCAGATGTTTCATATTCATGATTTTCTAAAGCAATTTTGATTCTATATTTTTTAAGTTCACTAACAATATTTTTTAAATCTTCAGTAGTTTGTTTATAAACTTCAGAATCAAATTTATCAAATCTAATATAAGTTCTAATAACATTTGCACCTATATGATGTGCAACTCTTATAGCTTTTTTAAGACTTATTTCATCAGTTCCATTTGTATCAATCTCTGCATATAGCCCATATTTTTTAATTTCGTCTCTTATGGCATCTAAATTTTCTTTTGTATCAGGTCCCATCTGTCCTAAATCATCATCGATTCCCCAACCAGGAATCATATTTAGTTCCACTCCTTCAAATCCAATTTCAGCAGCCTTTTTAATAAAATCTAAGATATTCATTTTTTTATATTGAAAAAATAAATGAAAACTTTCTGTTTCTATTCCAATTTTCATAAAATCCTCCGATCTAATATTTGTTTTGTATTAGTATTATATATGTTTTTATATAAAAAGCAAGAAAAAAATAAAAAAAATTGACATTTTAATATAAAATTGATATAAAACTTATATAAAATAAACAAAAATGGAGGAAATATGACAAAAGAACAAAATTTTAAAAAATGGTTTACCTATGTTATTTTAGTTTTAGGAGCTGGAAGTATATATAAGCTTCCTTTTTTAAAATCAGTATTTTATGGACAAATGCAGGAGTTTATGGGACTAAGTCACACTGAAATAGGAACTTTGATGTCAATTAATGGACTTATTACAACATTTGGATTTGGAGCAGCAGTATATTTTACAGATAAAGTTTCTAAAAAGAAATCATTACCATTATCACTTATTTTAACAGGAGTTTTAGGGTTATATATGGCCTTTTTCTTTCCAGGTTATAAGCAATTAATGGTTATTTGGGTACTTTTTGGATTTACGTGCGATATGATGTATTGGCCAGTACTTTTAAAATCTATAAAATCTCTAGGAGATGATAGTGAACAAGGGAGATTATTTGGATTTTTAGAAACAGGAAGAGGGTTAGTTGATACAATAGTTGTTTCGATAGGATTATTTATATTTACATATTTTGGATCTACTATAAATTCATTTAAGTCTTCAATTATCTATTTTTCTGTAGTTGTTATAGCTATAGGGATAATAAGTTATTTCTGTCTAGAAGATGATAAAATATCGACATCGTCATCTAAAAAAAATGGAGAAAAACTGGATTATAGAGCAGCTTTGAAAATGCCAGAATTATGGATGATTGCATTTAACGCCTTTTCAGTGTATTCAATCTATTGTGGATTGACTTATTTTATGCCATTTTTAAAAGATATTTACAAAATGCCTTTAACACTAGTAAGCGTGTATGGTATAATAAATGCCTATGGATTAAAGATGTTAGGAGGACCTATTGGTGGAATTATGGCTGATAAAAAATTTAAATCTCCTACTAAGTATTTAAAATATTCTTTCTTAGCTATTGGCATATCTCTTTTAGGGTTTATGTTTTTACCTCATGAAAGTATAAATATATATGTTGGAATAATTTTAACACTTCTTATAGGAACAATGATTTTCTCTCAAAGAGCAATATTTTTTGCACCTGTAGGAGAGATAAATCTACCTGAAGAGATTTCAGGTTCGGCAATGGCAATGGCAAGTTTTGTAGGATATGCTCCAGGAATGTTTTTATACTCAATATATGGTGGAATATTAGATAATTTTCCTGGAATGATAGGGTACAAATTAATATTTTTAAGTATGGTTATTTTTGCTGGAATAGGATTTACTTTAAGTTCAATTTTAATGAAAAAAATTCAAAAGAAAAAAGCTGAAGATACAGTTATCGCTTAAGGGGTAGATAATGACAGTTATTATAGAAAATGTTGCTAATTTTATATGGGGAGAGTGGCTAGTTTATATTTTATTAGCTACGGGAATTTTCTATAGTTTTAGATTAAAGTTCATCCAAATAAGAAAATTTACTTATATATTGAAAAAATTTTTTAGACAAAGAGTAATTAGTAAAGATAGGAATATAAACTCATTTCAAGCTTTAATGTCTGCTTTAGGGAGTTGCATAGGAAATGGAAATGTTATAGGGGTTGCAACTGCTATAATTAGTGGGGGACCTGGAGCATTATTTTGGATGTGGGTTTCAGGAATACTAGGAATGGCATTAAAATATGCTGAGATATCTCTTGGAATACAGTATCGTGAGAAGAATTCAAATGGTGACTATCAAGGTGGTCCTATGTATTATTTAAGTAAAGGTACAAAATTTAAATTTTTAGGTGGAATTTATGCATTTTTTTTACTATTGCAAAATTCAGGAGGAACTTTAGTTCAAGGAAATGTTATAAAGGATGTTTTTTTGAGTTTTTTTAATATAAAAGAGTTAGGAACATCATTTATATTACTATTTTTAGTTTATCTAATCATAAGTGGTGGGTTTAAAAGAATGGTAAAAGTTACAGAAAAATTAGTTCCATTTATGACGATGTTTTATATACTTGGATGTTTTTTAATAATATTTTTTAATTTTGATAAATTAGAAACTATTTTTAAAAGTATATTTTTATCAGCATTTAATATAGATTCTGCTTTAGGTGGAGCAATGGGATATAGTATGAAAGAAGCTTTAAGATTTGGAATTTCTAGAGGTGTTTACTCAAATGAGGCTGGAGAAGGAACAACAGCCATATTTTATGCAAAAATAACTAATGCAAATCCTGAAGAGGATTCATTATATGCTATAGTAGATATTTTTATTGATACTTTAGTGATTTGTACACTTTCAGGAGTTGTTTTTCTTTTGACAACTAACTTGACTAGAGATTTAGAACCAACTCATGCAATGATTGCAAGTTTTGAAAGTGTTCATCACTTTTTTAAATATATATTAGGTTGTGTCATGGTATTGTTTGGATTTTCATCAATCTTAGGACAATGGTTATTGGGAAGAGAATCTTTTAAATATTTAATTAAAAAATTAGACTTAAAAGTTTATGATGCTATATTTTTATGTGGAGTTTTTATAGCTCCAATGTTTTCGTCAAAAACAATATGGTTTATACAAGATATATCTCTGATGATGATAATTTTACCCAATATATTTGGGTTAATAATGTTATATAAAAAAGTAAAGTAGGTGTTTAAATGTTAAAAGAAGAGCGTAGAAGTGAAATATTAATGGAGCTTAATGAAAAAAAAGTGGTAAAAGCCCTTGAGTTGGCAAATAAATACAACGTTGGAATTGAAACTATCAGAAGAGATTTAGATTATTTAGAACAAATTGGAAAAGTTAAAAAAGTTTATGGCGGTGCTGAGCTTTTAGAAAAACAACAAGAAGTGAAAAATTATTCAGAACGGTTAACAATATCAGTAGATGAAAAAATCGAGTTAGTTGATAAGGCTATGAAAATGATTAACGATGGAGATTCAATATCACTAAATGATGGATCAACAACACTATTTTTAGCTAAAGCATTGAAGAAAAAGTTTAGTAAATTAACAATTTTAACAAACTCGATAGATATTGCTCAAGAATTTTCAGATAAAAAGGAATTTAAAATTATTTTAACAGGTGGGATTTTTTCACATGAAGAGAGAGCTTTCTTTGGATCATGTGCGGAATCAATAATAGATAACTTTATAATAGATAAGGCTTTTATAGGGATTAGCGGAATTTCTTTAGAAAATGGTGTGACAGATATCTCTATTTCTGAAGCTAATATCCAAAAGAAGATAATTGAAAATTCTAAGGAATTATATATTTTAATAGATAGTTCAAAAATTGAAAAAGATTCTTTAGTAAAAGTATGCCCCTTAGAAAAAGTTAAAGTTTTAATAAGTGATTCTAAAATAGATAAAAATATTTTAGAGTTATATAGAGAAAATAATATTGTTATATTGTAAAAATATTATTTTAATAAAAAATCCATTCAATAACGAATGGATTTTTTTTATTTGATTAGTTATACATTACTCTTACAGTAACTTTACCTTTTAAATTGTTTTGTTTTGAATTTAAAACTAATTTTCCACTAATATCTTTTGTATTATATAAGT
>JBOGAY010000180.1:0-10470 GCA_051655925.1 Sarcina sp.
CATAAAACTTCTAAAAACATTACTTATTTATTTTAGTTATTTATCAGTTTTATGATTTCTTATTCAAAAAAACTACTTTCTAAAGAAAACTAATAATTTTTTATCAAAATAAAAAATCTGAACTGCATATTGCAATTCAGATTTTTCATTATATATTAAGCAGCTTTTGTGTCGCCACCTTTTTGTTCGTTCCCAAGTTTTTTCCAAACCATTAATCCATAGATAGCATTTACTGTGAATTGAATCCACATCATTGCACCTGATAATGTTGAGAATGAGAATGATGAGCTTTGTGTTAAAGCTATTATGTAAAGAATTATCCCTACTCCATCTCCAACAATCCAGAAGTACCATGTTTCTTTGTATCTTAATGTTGAAATTACAACTGCAAAGATTGTTATAGTCGCTGTAAATGAATCTATATACCAAACATGATCTCTTGGAATAGAAATTCCTGAAACTGCATTTAATATTTCTGGTAAATAGTAAGTGAATGCTGCATAAGCTACCCATACTATTACTATACTAACACCTATAATAACCCAGTTTTTTGCTTTTAAACTTTTAACTTCTATAGTTGCTGGTGTTTCATCACTAACATGTTTAACTTCTTTAGCACTTTTTCTCCATGCAAAGAATCCATAAATATTCATTGGTAACATATAAACTATGTATAAAATAATTTCTGCGTACATGTGATTTTCGATTGAGATAACAATGTAAAAGACTGTATTAATTACTCCCCAGATATAAGCCGGAACCTCTGCCCTAGCTGTATATATAGCAGCAAATAAACCTGAAATAGAAACTATAAGACCTATAACACCTAATATATTTATGCTCTGTCCTTGTGCAAGTGGCATAAAGAATAAGATTACATTAAAAATTGCAAATACTAAAAAGTATATCTTATGAAATAGTGAGAATTTTGAAAAAAAGTTCATTAGTACCTCCTAAAAGTGCTTTTCTTTTGTTTTGTATATCCTATTTAAAGGATTTTATAAAAATATTATATTATTTTATAATCAGACCTTTTTATACGTATCATTTTCTTTAACTTGTCCAAGCTTATCCCTTGTTTTATGCAATGTTAAAGGTTTACATACCCATTTAAAAAAATAGGAAGTTTGTTAACAAATCATACGTATTATTTAAATTAATTTAATTTTATATTAAAATTAGAAAAATTTCAATAGCAAATTTAACATTTTTTTAATTTTTATTTGTATAGCATATATAAAAAATAAGCATATATCACTCTTTAAGTAATATATGCTTATTAAATATATTAATATTTAGTACGATATTTTTCTATTTTTAATGTTCTAAGTATTCCTATAAAATATCTTTTTAAAATTACTCTATAGAAGAAGAATGCTAAAATACTACTTATTATACCAATTATAGCACCAGCTATAACGTCAGTTGGATAATGAACTAATAAGAATGGTCTTGAAATCATTATCGCTACTGCTAATGCATATAGTGGAATTGACCACTTCTTGAAGTAATATGATAGTATAAAAGCTCCAACAAAAGCAGCTGATGCATGCCCTGAAGGGAATGAATAAGAATGTGGTGGTACACCAATTACTGAATGTAGTAATTCAGGGTGTGTTATAAATGGTCTTGGTTCTTTAACTATATGTTTTAAAGCCTCAACTATTACTAAGTTTATTGCTGAACCAAAGAATACCATAAATCCAATTTTTCTATATTTTACAGTTATAAGTAGCACTAAAGCTATTACTAAGAATACAAGTCCATCTGTACCTATTTTAGTGAAGAAATACGCTATCTTATCAGTAATTGGTCCATGCCATGCTTGGAACTGATTTAAAATAGCCATATTAAAATTATTTAAAAACCCCATATTTTCCTCCAAATTTATCTTTTGTTATTTTTATTTTCTAAATTATTGTCTATGTAATCTTATAATATTTTTAATAGATTGTCCATATTTCACTTATTATAAAAACTATAATTCTTATAATATTTTTCTAGAAAATACTATAAGATAGCTAATCTTAGACTTCATTATAAAATTTAGGCAAACAATCGGTGTTAATATACACATTTTCCAGAAGAAATTTTTCAATCTTGAATTAACCCTAAAGTGCATAAATACTTTCTTTATTTTGAATTTCATTATTTTTCCCACTTACTTTTACTCATTTATCATATTTATACCTTTTATAATAATATTATTAATTCGAATATAGACATAACCTATCAAATACCTTAAGATTGTTATTATACAAGATTTTAGGGGGAGTTTAAATTGTTTAATTTAATTCAAAACTTTGATACTTCAATGATGTATAAAGCTCAAGATTTACACAATCCAATTTTAAATAGCATAATGATTTTTTTTACCAAGCTTGGTGATATGGGACTTATTTGGCTTGCTTTAGGATTAGTATTATTGTTCTTTAAAAGAACTAGAAAAGCAGGTGTTTTAATATATCTATCTCAACTTTTAAACATTATCGTTGTAACTGTACTAAAAGATACAATTCAAAGACCAAGACCTTTCTTGACGCTTCCTGATTTGCATCCTTTAATACCTTTACCAACTTCATACTCATTCCCATCAGGGCATGCTTCATCAGCCTTCGCTGGTGCGTTAATAGTAGCTTATATGTTTAAAAAGTGGATTATTCCTGCTTATATAGTAGCAATTGGAATTGCATTATCTAGAGTTTATCTTGGTGTGCATTATCCATCAGATATAATTGTTGGTGCAATAATCGGAACTTTAAGTTCAATCATTATCATAGCTTTATATAACAAAATACTTTCAAAGAAATGTGGAAATTTATTAAGAAAATTAAAAATTGAATGAAAAATAAAGCCTACTCTCTTTTGAAAGTAGGCTTTTATATATTTAAAATTATTTAGCGTAGTTGTGGAATCCTCTTCCTGTTTTTCTTCCAAGCCATCCAGCTCTAACATATTTTCTAAGTAAGCTGTGTGCTCTATACTTACTATCTCCTGTTTCTTTGTATAAAACATCCATGATAGCAAGACAAACATCAAGACCAATTAAATCTCCAAGAGCTAAAGGTCCCATTGGATGAGCTGCTCCAAGTTTCATAGCTGTATCAATATCTTCCTCTGTAGCAATACCTTCAGCTAATATCCCAGCTGCTTCATTTATCATTGGAATAAGGATTCTATTTACAACAAATCCTGGTGCTTCTGCAACTTCTACTGGAGTTTTTCCAATAGCTTCTGAAACTGCTTTAACTTTAGCATAAGTTTCTTCTGAAGTTGACATTCCTTTGATAACCTCAACAAGCTTCATTACTGGAGCTGGGTTAAAGAAGTGCATTCCTATAACTTTATCTGGTCTGTTTGTTGCAGCAGCAACTTCTGTTATTGATAATGATGATGTATTTGTAGCAAGAATTGTTTCTTCTTTACAGATTTCACCAAGTTGAGCAAATATTTGCTTTTTGATTTCCATGTTTTCAACAGCAGCTTCTACTACTAAATCACAATCAGCAGCCATTTCCATTTCTACTGTTCCTGTAATTCTTGAAAGTATTTCTTCTTTAACTTCTTCTGTCATTTTTTCCTTAGCAACAAGTCTTGATAAACTTTTATTAATTCCAGCAAGTCCTTTATCAACAAACTCTTGCTTAATATCTCTAACTATAACCTCATGACCCTTTTGTGCGAAAGCTTGAACAATTCCAGCTCCCATAGTTCCTGCACCAAGTACAAAAATCTTTTCCATAATTTAAAATCCCCCATTCATTCTCATTTTACATTCGATAAAAGGGCTAATACCCAAAAGCCCCTTTATCTTTATTTAAAATTCTTTTATACCATATAATTTTAAAGTTTCATCCTAAATTATCTTAGTTTTCTTCTTTCATCATCTTGAATTGCCCTATAAATTCAGGAAGAACCTTAGCAACATCACCAACTATTGCATAATCAGCAACTTTCATGATTGGAGCTGTTTCATCTTTATTTATAGCAATTATCATATCTGAATCTTGCATTCCAGCTACGTGTTGAATTGCTCCTGAAATACCACAAGCAATATAGATGTTAGGTCTTACTGTTTTACCTGTTTGACCAACTTGGTAATCTTTATCAACCCATCCTTTTTCAATTGCAGCTCTTGAAGCAGCTATTGAACCACCAAGTTCATCAGCAAGCTGTTTAAGAAGTTCGAAGTTTTCAGCAGATCCTACTCCTCTTCCTCCTGCTACTAATACATTAGCTTCTGATATATCAACTATATCTTTATTTTCTTTAATTATTTCTATAACCTTAGTTCTTATATCACTCTCTTCTAAAGCAACCTCTAAATTAGTTACTGTATAACCATTATTTGTTGCTGGAAGCTTTGAGAATACTCCAGGTCTTATTGTAGCCATTTGTGGTCTGTGATCTGGACATGCTATTGTTGCCATAAGATTTCCACCAAAAGCAGGTCTTGTAGCAAGAAGATCTCCATTTTCAACATCAACATCAAGGATTGTACAGTCAGCTGTTAACCCTGTTGAAAGTCTAGCAGCAACTCTTGGTCCTAAATCTCTTCCTATAAATGTAGCTCCTATAAATAATATTCCTGGTTTTCTAACACTTGCAACTTCACAAATTGCTTTTGTATATCCATCAGTTGTGTAATTTTTAAGAAGTGGATTATCCACAACTAAAACCTCATCTGCTCCATGCTCTCCAAGAACTTTTCCAAGTCCTCCAATATTCTCTCCAAGAACTAAAGCTGTAAGTTTTGTTCCTAATTTATCTGCAAGCTTTCTACCCTCACCTAAGATTTCAAGAGAAACTTTTTGAAGCTCTCCTTCTCTTTGCTCAGCAAAAACCCAAACTCCATTGTAATCTGCTAAATTCATAATTTTATACCTCCCTTTCAACTAGATGTAGTGCTTCTCTTTTAATTTAGATAACACATAAGAAACTGCTTCGTTAGCTACTTGATTAACTAACTCACCTTTACCTTTAGCCTCTTTAGTCATAGACTTCTTAACCTTAGTTGGTGATCCTTTTAATCCAAGCTCAGATTTATCAACTTCTATATCATCAGCTGTCCATGTTGTAACTTCTTTATTCTTAGTAGCAAATATGCTATGAACATTCATATATCTTGGATGATTAAGTTCTTTGATTGCTGTTAAAAGAACTGGTCCTTGAACTTTAATAAGCTCATATCCATCCTCTAAAGCTCTATTGATTAATAATCCATCCTCTTCAACTGTTACACCTTGAACATAAGTTACTTGAGGTATATCTAAGTGTTCTGCTATTTCTGGTCCAACTTGTGCTGTATCTCCATCAATAGCTTGTCTTCCAGCGAAAACTATATCATATTCTAATCTTTTTAATGCTCCTGCTAAAGCTTTTGAAGTAGCAAGTGTATCTGCCCCTGCAAAAGCTCTATCTGTAATAAGAACTGCTTCATCAGCTCCCATACATAAAGCTTCTCTTAAAGCGTCTTTAGCTTGAGGTGGCCCCATGCTTAAAACTGTAACTTTTGCACCATTATTTTCTTTAAGACATAAAGCTGCTTCTAAAGCATGCTTGTCCTCTGGGTTTATGATTGATGGAACTCCATCTCTTATTAATGTACCTTTTACTGGATCTATCTTAACAGCTGTAGTATCTGGTACTTGCTTTAAACAAACTACTATATTCATTATTCAATGTCCCCCTCTTTAAATTATCTTAAAACACTACCTGCGATAACCATCTTTTGAACTTCTGAAGTTCCTTCATAAATTTCTGTTATCTTAGCATCTCTCATCATTCTTTCTACTGGGTACTCTTTAGTGTATCCATATCCACCGAAGATTTGAACTGCCTTAGTTGTTACATCCATAGCAACTTCTGCAGCAAATAATTTAGCTCTTGCAGCTTCCACTGAATAAGGAAGTCCTGCATCTTTAAGACATGCTGCCTTATAAACAAGATTTTTAGCTGCTTCTACTTTAGTATCCATCTCAGCTATCATCCATTGTAATCCTTGGAATGCTGATAAAGGTCTACCAAATTGCTTTCTCTCTTTCATATAATTCACTGCTTCTTCTAAAGCCCCTTCTGCGATCCCTAGAGCTTGAGCTGCAATACCTATTCTTCCTCCATCAAGAGTTTTCATAGCTACTCCAAATCCTCTTCCCTCTTTACCAATTAAGTTCTCTTTAGGAACTACACAGTTTTCCATTATAAGTTCTGTTGTTGAAGAAGCTCTTATTCCAAGCTTGTCCTCTTTCTTACCAATCGAGAATCCTTCAAAATCTTTTTCAACTATGAAAGCTGAAATTCCTCTTGTTCCTTGTGATTTATCAGTCATAGCAAATATGATAAATGTTTCAGCATATCCTCCGTTTGTTATGAAGATTTTACTTCCATTAAGGATGTAGTTATCTCCCTCTAACTTAGCAGTAGTTTGTTGTCCTGCTGCATCTGTTCCTGCACCTGGCTCTGTAAGACCAAAAGCACCTATTTTATTACCTTTTGCAAGGTCTGGTAAATATTTAGCTTTTTGTGCTGGATTACAAAATTGTGCTATTACAGAAGCACATAATGATGTGTGTGCTGAAAGAATAACTCCTGTTGTTCCACATACTTTTGAAAGCTCCTCAACTGCAATTATATATGATAAAGTGTCTCCACCAGCTCCTGCGAACTCTGGTGCAAATGGGATACCCATCATCCCAAGTTCAGCCATCTTTTTTACATTTTCCATTGGAAATCTTTCTGTTTCATCAATCTCAGCTGCTATTGGTTTAACCTCATTTATAGCAAACTCTCTAACCATTTGTCTTACTAACTCTTGCTCTCTAGTTAATTGAAAATTCATGTAATGTACCCTCCCCATTATTTAAATGCAATATATAAAATCTATTTTAATATATTATTGATTTTTAAAATTCTTCTCTCTTCTTTCTATGAAAGCTGTCATACCCTCTGTTTGATCCTCTGTTGAGAAACACTTACCAAAGTCCTCTGCTTCTATAACAATAGCATTGTCTATATTAGTTTGAGTTCCTCTATTAATAGCATCTTTACAAAGTTTAACTGCTATTGGTGCATTAGCTACTATCATTTTAGCCATTGCTACTGCTTCATCCATTAAACTTTCTGGTGCTACAACCTTATTTACTAGTCCCATTCTTAAAGCTTCATCAGCCTTAACTATTCTACCTGTATATATCAATTCCTTAGCAATCCCAGTTCCAACTATTCTTGGAAGTCTTTGAGTTCCACCAAAACCTGGAGTTATACCAAGCCCTACTTCTGGTTGTGCAAACTTAGCTTTTTCACTAGCAATTCTAATGTCACAAGCCATAGCAAGCTCACACCCTCCACCTAAAGCAAATCCTGAAATAGCAGCTATTACTGGCTTGTCTAAGTTTTCTAACTTTCTAAATACTCTATTTCCTAACATACCAAAACGCTTACCTTCTTCTTCATTAAGGTCCTTCATTTCAGCTATATCAGCTCCAGCAACAAAAGACTTATCTCCTGCTCCTCTTAATATTACAGCATAAACATCCTTTTCCCCTTCAAGGTGTGTCACTGCTGTAAAAATGTCGTTTAAAGTTTCTGAGTTTAAGGCATTTAAAGCCTTTGGTCTGTTGATAGTTAGTATAGCGATATTACCTTCTTTTTCAAGAAGAACGTTTTTTAACTCCATTTTTAAAATTCCTCCTCAATACCCTTTAATCTGATAGCTAGTGTTTCTAATACTTCTATCTTCTATAATTAACAAATAAAGAAACACACACTGCTAAATAACTTCGACTAAGCATTCAGGCAGAATTAAAACTTCACCTGAATTAAATCTCAGTTTATATGACAAGTCAATTTGTTATAAACTTAACAAATTAGACAAAAAAAATAATTGAAGTTTTTTCAAACTTCAATTAAATTATAATGTCTATTTCTTCCATTTGCAATATATTTTTGGTATTTTTAGAAAAATTATCCATAATATTATTGCTTTTCTTTTTCATTTAATAAATATACTAAAGTTAATATACTTTCACTTAAGTGAACATTTTCTACAGTAACATCGCTTGGCACCTCTAAATCTAATGGTGCAAAATTCCAAATAGCTTTTATTCCTTTTGAAATAAGTCTATCTGCAACCTTTTGAGCGTTTACTTTAGGAACGCATATAACTCCAATATCTATACTATTTCCTTCTAAAAATTCTTCTAAATTATCTATATCTTGTATTGCTATATCTCTAATTTGAATCCCTGAAAGCTTTGGATTAGCATCAAATATACCTTCTACAATAAAACCTAATTTTCCAAACTGATTATAATTTGCAATAGCCTGCCCTATATTTCCTGCTCCTATAATCACTATTTTATACTCTCTATCCAGTCCTAAAATATTACTTATTTCATTGTATAAAGCTTTTACATTATACCCATAACCTTGCTGACCAAAATCACCAAAGCAGTTTAAGTCTTGACGTATTTGTGAAGCTGTAAATCCTATCTTTTCGCTTAATTCCTTAGATGATATTCTATCAACATCATTATCCATGAGTTCTCTTAAGTATCTATGATACTTTGGAAGTCTTTTTATAACTGCCATAGATATTGATTTTCTCTTTTCCAATTAAACCCACCTCTTTTAGCTTAAGCTTGTTAAATATATAACACTCTATATATCTTACCATATATGTCTTATTTATAGTTGTAATTTAACAAAATTTTCAACTTATTATTTTTTTCAATATATTTCTACTTATGTATAAATTCACTTTCTCTTATAAGAATATAGAAAATGAGGCTTATACACAACAAACCTCAAGTTATGTATAAGCCTCATTAAGATAAACAGTACAACCAATATACCCATCTACCTGAACGTATTCTTATGAGATAATTATATTAATAATTTGTTAAAGTGTCAATCTTTTTTCGCCATTTTTTTTACTTTCGACATTCTTTTGCTGTTATAAATGTAATATTATTACTTTTTTATCTTTAAGACTCTCATTGCGTTTAATACAGCTATTATAGCAACTCCTACATCTGCAAAAACAGCTTCCCACATTGTAGCTTCTCCACCAGCTGCAAGAATTAATACTATAACTTTAATTCCTAATGAGAAAATGATATTTTGCCATACTATATTTCTTGTTCTTTTTGCTATTTTTACTGCATCTATAATTTTGCTAGGTTCATCTTTCATTATTACAACATCTGCCGCTTCAATAGCTGCATCTGAACCTACTCCACCCATAGCTATACCTATATCAGCTCTAGCTAAAACAGGTGCATCATTTATTCCATCACCTACAAAAATAACATTTTCTTTTTCTTTTTTACTTTCTAAAATTGCCTCTAATTTTTCAACTTTATTTTGTGGTAAAAGTTCTGTATATACTTCATCAAGTCCAAGTTCTTTAGCCACTGCTTCACCAGTATTTTTATTATCACCAGTTAACATAACTGTTTTAATACCTAATGATTTAAGATTTTGAATTGCTTCTTTTGAATCATCCTTTATCTTATCACCAATTAGAATATTTCCCACATATTCACCATCTACTGCAAAGTGAATTATTGTTCCAATCCCAGTTACTTCTGAATATGAAATATTATTTTCTTTCATTAATTTAGTATTACCTGCTAATACTTTTTGACTTTCTACATTTAATGAAATACCTCTACCTGCAATCTCTTCATAATTGCTTATTAAACTCTCATTTACTTTGCCTCTAAACTCTTCTAATATTGATTTAGCTATTGGATGATTTGATAAATACTCTGCATATGCTGCAAGCTCTATCAATTCATCATTTTTTATATTTTTAGCATTTACCTCTAATACCTTAAATTTACCTTCTGTTAAAGTTCCTGTTTTATCAAAAACAACTGTTTTCACAGAATTTAAAGCTTCTAAGTAATTTCCACCTTTAACAAGAATTCCACTCTTTGATGCAGCTCCAATTCCACCAAAGAACCCAAGGGGAATTGATACAACTAAAGCACATGGACAAGATACAACAAGGAATACTAAAGCTCTTTCAAGCCATACCTTAAAGCTACCATCTTGTAAAATTAATGGTGGTACAATAGCAAGTAAAACTGCTATACCAACTACTACTGGTGTATAATATCTTGAAAACTTAGTTACAAATTTTTCTGTTGGTGCTTTTTTATTCCCTGCATTTTCAACAAGTTCTAAAATTTTAGCAAGTGTTGATTCTTTAAAATCATTAGTAACTTTAAGTTTTATAACACCATTTAAATTTATACATCCAGCTAACACTTCATCATTTAAATTAGCTGTTCTTGGAAGTGATTCTCCTGTAAGTGCTGAAGTATCAAGGCTTGTACTTCCTTCAATTATAGTTCCATCTAATGGGATCCTTTCTCCTGCTCTTACTGTAATAATTTCTCCAACCTTAACTGCATAAGGAGAAATTGTTTTTTCCTCATCATTTCTTATAACTCTAGCAAAGTC
>JBOGAY010000181.1:0-6584 GCA_051655925.1 Sarcina sp.
CTAAGAGATAAATATAAGGCGATAACTTACAATAGATCAGATTGTCAGTATCTTAGTGTCGAGAATTATAAAGAAGCTCCAATAGTTATATTACAAGCTATTAAAAATCTTAATATAGTCGTTCCGAATTTAGATTTTAATATAAAATCTAAATGTTTTAATGATAAAAATGTTACTGCACACCATGGAATTATCCCAACTAATGTTGATTTAGATTTATCAAAATTAGATGATAAGCAAAGGAATATATATACTGTAATTTCTAATTTTTATATATCACAATTTTTACCAAATCTTATAAAAGAAGAAACAAAAGCTACTACAAAGATTTTAGAAACATTAGATTTAAGTACAATATCAACAAAAGTTTTAGATTATGGATTTAAGAATTTTTTAAATGAAAAATTAGATGAAGAACAAGAAGATGAAACGTCTGTATTATCTAATCTTTATAGTGGAAAATATGAGTTTAATTTTGGAGCTAATGAAATAAAAGAAAAGGAGACAACACCTCCAAAATTACATACAGAGGGAACATTATTAAATGATATGTCAAGAATATCCGTATATGTTGAAGATAAGGAATTACAAAAAATTTTAAAAGAAAGAGATCGAGATAAAAAAGGAGAAAATGGGGGGATTGGAACATCTGCCACAAGATCATCAATAATCAAAAATTTATTTTTAGCAGGATATGTAATTTTACAAGGAAAAAATATTATTCCAACAGAATTAGGAATAAAATATTTTGAATATTTGCCTGAAGAACTTAAAAAAGCAGATTTAACAGCAAAATGGTGGATTATTCAAGAAGAAATTATTCAAAACCAATCAGAACCTACAAAATTGATTTTAAATGTTTTAGAAACTATATCGAGAATCATATCGAAAGACTATGACAAACTAGATTATACAGGAAATAACGAAGGCAAAAATATTGAAGAGTTTGGAAAATGTCCTTTGTGTGGAAAAAAGGTTTTTGAAAGTAAAATTTCTTATTATTGTGAGGGTCACAAAAACGATCCCAAGTGTAATTTTACAATTTGGAAAGAAAATAAAGTTACAAACTCAAAAATTTCAGAAGGTCAGGCAAAAAATTTATTAGTAGGAAAAAATATTACAGTCAAAGGAGAAAAATATAAATTAGTAAATGGATACTTAAAAAAAGAAATTGAAAAATTAGAGTGTCCTAAGTGTAAACAGGAATTAAAAGAAACTTCAAGAACCTACAACTGTAATTGCGGTTTTATATTCTGGAAGAATGAAGCTATAAATTTTAAAAATACTAAAGAATTGCTAAAAGGAAAGTCTTTAAATATTTATGGATTGAAAAATAAAGAAGGAAAGACATATGACGCAAATATTTGCTTAAAAAAAGATTTTACAGGAATAAAAATTAATAATCTTTTAAATAAAAAATAAAGATAAGTAAAATACAATATATAGTGTTTTAAATACTTAATCTTTATTTATTACACAACATATAGTATTAGGTCTAATAAATATTTGTGTAAACCTTCAAGTTGGGGTAATATTAAATTATCTAACTTGGAGGTTTTTTTATGAGAAGAAATATGTCTGAAGAAGAAAAGCAAAAAAATTAAAGTGAGAGAATTTTTGAAACAAAATCCTATTTCTAGTCCTGATGATCTTAATACTTTTTTAAAGATATGATGAAAGTTATGATAGAAGAGTTTTACCAAGGTGAATTAGAAAAGGAGTTAGGGTATAACTATCGTAATAAAGATTCTAATAACTTAAGAAACGGCTACAGTTCAAATAAATTTAAAAGTAGTGCTGGTGAAATTGAAGTTAGTATTCCTCGTGATAGAAATGGCAAATATAAACCTCAAGTTATCAAAAAATACCAAAATACAATTGGGCAAGACTTAGAAGCTAAAATAATTTCTATATATGCTAAAGGCATGACTACTAGTGATATTGAATCTCATATTGAAGAAATTTACGGTTATCAGGTTTCTGATAGCTCTATTACTAGAATTACTGATAAGATTCTTCCTCTTGTTAAAGAATGGCAAACTCGACCTTTAGAAGCTATTTATCCTATTATTTTTATGGATACTATTCATTATCACGTAAGAAGTGAAGGACAAATTGTAAAAAAGCTGTATACATTGCTATTAGGATTAGTTTTTCTGAAGAAAAAGATGTTATCGGAATGTCGGTTAGAAAAAATGAATCTTCAAAGTTTTGGCTCAGTAAAATCTAGAGGAGTTGAAGATATATTAATCGCTTGTGTTAAAGTATAAAATTAATAAAGTGGATTATTATTACGATTTCTCTAAAATATATAAAAATGGATATTTAAAAAGGGATGACTTAAAAAAATCATCCATAAAAAATATAAAATATTACTCTAAATTTTTTAGAGTTTACACAAAATTTGAAGAAGTCTCATAGTATTTTTAAAAATATTACTCTTTAAATAAAAAAAGAGGGTATAGACTAAATCCCTCTTTTTAACTAAATGTATATAGGTTTTAACTCTTGGTTTGTTTAACTAAAAACCTCCATAAGTATAACAAGAAAAAATAAAATCATCAACTTATTTTTATATAAAATAAAAATTAATATTTTCTAATCATATATATTACAATTACCAACTCTGTATCTCTAAAATTACTTTTTATTTCATAACAATGCTTTTTTATAAACTTTTGAATTATTTAATATTAAATTTTATGTGAATTTTATATTTGCTTTCAGCAAGTTTTAAATCAGATTCTTTCTCTAATCTTTCAAATATAATTTTTTAATGTAACTTGAAAAACTACTTCATATAAAATCATCTTATTGATATAAATCTTTTATTTTAAATTTGAATACCACAGAATGAGGCTAAAGTTGCAAATGTTGATAAAACAGATAAAACTTTATATGCTTTTGGAAGATTTAGAATTTTTATTCCCTTCATATCACATTCTGCGTTTTCGGCAGTTAATTTATTTTCAAAAATATCAGTTAATAAGTTTAAAAAAGACTGCTTTGTTTCTTCTGGGCAATCAAGTTGTGTTATTTTTTCAATCGCTTCTTTGGTTTCAGATATTAAATTACTATAATTTATAACATTCATAGTTCCGTTATTAACTCCACTTATATTTGCAGATCCATTTATAATATTATGTTGATTAACCATTGTCCCCTCCACTTTATAATCCTCTAACCTTTTTGAAACATTTAAACAATCCTGAAGCGTTACAGCAGCGTCTCTTCCTTTAGCATAAATATCTTCAACAGTAGAAAACCATTTTTCACCATAACATTTCCAACCAGAGTAATTTATATTCCAGGTTTTACCATAGTCACGATTATACTCAATAGCTTTTTTCCTATATTTGTCATTAATTTTATTAAATTTTAAAAGACTATATTTTATTAAAGTCTAACTGTTTTTCAGTTAATTATTTTTTTAATAGAGTATAAATAATATAATTAATTTTAAGATACTTTTTTACTAATTTAAAAAAGTAATATTTTTCTAAGTATAAAACCTAAAATCACTATAATGAGTATTACCAAATTGAAAAATGAGAAATTTTCTCATTTTTCTTTATTTTTTTCAAAAAAAATGGTACTCTTTAATTAAGAGGTGATGATAATGTTAATGCAATTTAATTGTAAAAATTTCAAATCATATAAAGATGAGTTCTCTTTAGATATGAGTGCAACATCGATAACTGAGCATTCTGATCATGTTGTTTTATTAAATAAAGGAGCAGTAACTGAAAAACTATTGAAAGTTGCAGCTATTTATGGTGCTAATGCTAGTGGTAAATCAAATGTTTTAGAAGCTTTAGAGCATATGAAATTTTTAGTGAAAACATCTTTTACAGATGCGAGTAAAAGAAAAGTTATTCCACTTAAAAGATTTAGTTTTGATGAAGAAAGCAAAAATTCAACTTCAATTTTTGAAGTTTATTTTACGTATAAAGAGGAACAATATCAATATGGATTCTCTTTAGATAGCAATAAAATTTTTGAAGAGTGGCTCTATAAAAGAGATTTTCGTATGAAAGAAAAATATACTCTTATATTTGAAAGAGAGTTCCAAAAATATAGTTTAAATGACAGTTTAAAAGATTATTTACCACTTTTAAATAGTTTAAGTCCTCAAACATTATTACTTTCATTTTTATCTAATATTAAGCTTCCCGATATAAATAATGTTTATGATTGGTTTTCTGAAACAAACATTATAAATTTTGGAGATCCTTTAAGAGATATGATGGCCCATAAAATATTACCACAAGAGTGTTTTGATGAAAAAGAGGATAAAAATGAATTTGAGAAATATTTAAACTCTATAGATGTGGGAATCGAAAAGATAAAAGTGGAGGAAATTCCTGATTCAAAGGATGAAGATGGAAATGCAGCTTATAAAGTTTTCTCAATACATACTAACAATGAAACTAAGCAACCTGAATCATTAAATCTATCCGAAGAATCTCATGGAACTTTAAAGATGATTACTTTATATGAGCCAATTAAAAATGCTTTAAGACATGGAGCTACTCTATTAATTGATGAGATGGACGCTAAATTGCATCCTTTATTAACTAAGTATATTGTTAATATCTTTTTTAATAAGGAGATTAATAAAAAAAATGCTCAACTTATTTTTACGACTCATGATGTTGTTAATTTAACAAAGGAACTATTTAGAAGAGATGAAATCTGGTTTGTTGAGAAAAATGAAAAAAATGAATCTAGCCTTTACTCTCTTATTGAATATAGATTAGATGATACAAAGGTTAGAAAAGATGCTAGCTATAATAAGGATTATCTATATGGAAGGTATGGAGCTGTTCCTATTTTAAAAGAATTTGGAATGGGAGGTGAATAACTTTGGGATCTGATGATTTACATAAAAAAAGAGTTAGAGAGAGAAAGGTAAGAAAAGAAGCTGTTAGAGATTTGACTCCTTATAGAATTCTAATTGTATGTGAAGGAGAGAAAACAGAACCAGGTTATTTTAAAACATTAAAAGAGTTGCTAGAAGTAAAATTTAGAGATTTAGTTGATTTAAAAAAAATAAATCTTAAAGAGTTTATAGAAATTGATGGAAGTGGAAAAAATACAGAGTCTTTAGTTAGACACACTTTAAGATTAAAAGGACAAGCTTCTATACCTTTTGGCCATGTATGGTGTGTATTTGATAAAGATTCATTTACAAATGAGCAGTTTAATTCAGCAATAACTAATGCAGAAAAAGAAGATATTGAAGTAGCTTGGTCTAATGAGGCTATTGAGCTTTGGTTTTTACTCCATTTTGAATATATCTCAACAGGAATAACAAGATATCAATATATAGATAAGTTAAACTATATTTTCAAAGGTCTTGGATTAGGTAAATATGAGAAAAATATGGATGGAATTTATAATATCTTAAAAGAATATGGATCTCAAGATTTTGCAATTGGAAATGCTAAAAAATTATTGAGAGATGGATCTAATTATGCTGATATGAAGCCAGCTACAACTGTATTTAAATTAGTAGAATTATTAGAGAGTATGTTATAAAGAATCAAAAAACTGGATAATATTTTAGATTTAATAATAATTATTAAAATATTGGAGGCGTTATGATTAATTATTTTTTTGATAAAGTTACTAATTTAGATGATCAAAATTTTGAAGTTGCTTATAAAAAAAGAATTATAAGAGAATTTAATGGTGGAATTTTTTATGAAACTGAAGACGATTTTTTTATTAATTTAAAAAATTTTATTTTAAATTTTAAAATTGAAGATGTTATACAATCTATATTCGTTATAAACTCTTGGTTACCAAATAAATCAAGTATATTCAAGTCTTATATTTTAAATGAAATCTTATTAAATTTAACTGAGGAAGAAAGTAAATTAAATTTTAGGATAAATACCTACAAAAAATTTGAATTTTTTACAAAAAAAATACAAGAATATATGCCTGAATTTAATTACTACGAAGATTATATTCCTGAAGGAGATAAAAATGAGATAAAATATTATTATAACAATAAAAATTATTCTGTTTTTTATGGTGGAAATTATAGTAATTTATATGAATATTACTATTTATTTGAAATTATGTATTTACCCTCAAAAGATTTATTTTTAGATAATATGAATCCACATAATATCTTTGTAGAAACTTTAAATTATATAGATAATATTATAAAAATAACTTCAGATTATAACGAGATAAAAAATTTAATACCAGGTTATTTTGAAGTTCCAAGTTCTGATTATTATTTAAATATAACTAGAAACTTTAAATATATTTCTAGTTTTATTTCCAATAATATTTTTACTTTAGATCAAGTACAAAGAATAGAAAAATGTAAAAATATAGAAGAAGTTATTAGCAGCTTTAATAATGGAACGCCACTATCTTTATCATTAAAGTATAAAGATAACATATTTCCATTATTTTCTAGAGATACAATAGCTAGAATTATAAATATTTATGAAAAACAAGCTTTTAAAGTAGATCAATATACATTTTATAAAAATATAAAATTAGGGATAGCTAATTTTGTTGATATTCGATTTAATAAAGAATGTTTAAAATTGATTCAACCT
>JBOGAY010000182.1:0-5999 GCA_051655925.1 Sarcina sp.
ATTGGTAAAAACATAAACATAGAGTCACCAATTGCATTAAGTAGTAAATATATACCATCACTTTCTGAATAAATTCCTAAAGTACCCATTAATATATTTAATCCTTTTAACATACCAACTGCTGTTAATACTCCAAGTATTGGCTGGAATATCCCCGAAATAACATCAATAAATATATCTAATATATTTTTAGGTTTTTCATCATTCTGTGCCACTGTATTTTCTTCATTTAAATCAATTATTTTAGAAACTTCTGCATATACATCTGCTACTGCATTCCCTATTACTACTTGGTATTGTCCACCTGATTTCATAACAGTAACAACCCCATCCATCCCCTTAAGAATTTCATCATTTGCAATACTTTCATTTTTCAATTTAAATCTAAGTCTTGTTATGCAATGAGTTAAACTAACTATATTTTCCTTTCCACCTATATTTTTTACAATTTCCTTTGCTAAAACACTATACTTTCCCATTTTACTACCTCCAAGTTTTATTTTAATTAACATGAAGGTTTGGCCAACTCAATGTCACCATCCACTTTTAATACTTTATTGAATTAATAAATTCTACACCCTCCCTTAAATTTAATAAATTTATTTCAACACTAAGTGTTAAATATCGAAATTAATTAATTTTTAGTTTCACTAACAATTCTTGAAATATGAATTGTTAAATACAAAATCTCTTCATCACTCAACATATAATTATATTTCTTATAAATAAAATCTGAAATTTTATTAGTACATGCATAAGCATCATTATATTTAAGCTTAATTATCTCTAGCAAATCATCACTTGAGTCATTTTTATAAATCTTATCAGCAAATAACCTTGCTGCAAAAAATTTCAAATGAGTTATAAATCTATAATAATAAACTGATTCTTCATCAAGTTTAATTTTAAAAACTAAGCTAACTATTGATTCAATTTCTTTCATAAGAGTAGTAATTTCATTAATAGCTGTATTATTTTCTTTAAATTGAGCATTTACAAAATGTAATGCGATAAAAGCTGCTTCATCTTCACTTAATTCTGTTCTCGTTTGCTCTTTTATTATTTTAATTGAATCAATACCTACCTGAAATTCTTTTGGATAAAACTTTTTAATCTCCCAATAAAGCATATTTTTAGTTTTTATCCCCATTTTATCTCTTTCAATTACCCCTGCTATATGATCACTAAGGGAAACATATATTAAATCATTTAAATTTTCACCAATTTTTGTTCTACCATATTCTATTATTTTAGTTGCAAGTTCAACATATTCAACTGATATATTAGATAAAAGCTCTTGAAACTTATTGTTTGCTTCCCTATCCATAAGTTTAAATTTTTTATCTATCATATCTTCATTGATTGCATCTCCAGCTCTTTTTTTAAAGGCAATACCTCTACCCATAACAATTTGCTCTTCATCATCTTTATTTTTAATTACTACAACATTGTTATTAAGTATTTTATAAATTACCATGAATAAGCCCCCCTTTTGCATATAAAAAAACCTATTTATGTAATAAAATTAGACGCACTAATTCAATTATATAAATAGGTTTAGCTTGCATTTAAGCAATTACCATCCTCGTAATATTAAGTTCTTTTTTACATATTATAACATGCTAAATTTTCTAATTCAATTACTTATATGTAAACAAAATTTTAAATATAAACTACTCTTATTTTTTATAATATTAAAAAGCTACTTACACAAAAGATAAGTAGCTTTGCTCTTATTTTTCTATATAATTTTTTACTCTTTTAATCATAATATTTATAGTTCCATCACCATTTCTTACAATTTCAAATTTATCACTATCATTATATGCTTCATCAGCTAGATAAATATCTATTTCCTTATCAACGTTTAATCTAACTTTTTTAAGTTTTTTTTCAACAAATGATTTATCAATTGTAATATCTTCTTCTACACCTTGTGATTGCATATAATCATTAAAACTTTTTTGCACCTCTGGCTCTTCTTTAAATATCTCTCTTGATATTTCATTTACATTTATAATTTCTTCTTCCTTAAGCTTTGACTTAATAACATCTCTAACTTCTACTGCTTTACCAGCATCTTCTGTAACATTAGTTCTAGTCCATGTTTCAGCAGCTTTCATAAAGTTTTTAGTCATGTCTCTTTCATTTTCTGTCACAGTACACCCTAGGTAATGATCTGTAAAGTATGCTGCACCATAATCTTCGCCCTCTTTAGTTCTCTTTTGCTTATCTATTACCATTAAATCTATCTCTTGATCTTCTTTAATTGGTCTTATAAAAGCACACTTTTGAACTTTTTGACTTGCTGAAGGAAGCCCTGCTTGCTGCTCTACTATTCCAATTCCAAGTTTTTCATCAACAAAATCAATATTATGCGTAAAATTCTTTACATAATCCATTTTTAAAATCCCAAGCATAGGACCTTGATCTGTCGAAATATAAACTGTTAGTAAATCACAGCTCGGTATACTTCTATTTGCATTCATTATGTAAAACATTTGCTTTGCAAACTCTTGTGAAACCTCTATTATATCGGTTCTAAGCCCTGTTAAAAATTCTTGTGATATATTTTTAACCACTCTATTTTCTGGATTAAAAATAGCATATCTTAATTCTTCATCTCTAAAACACTTCTCTAAATGTTTATATAGAAATTTATATATTTCATCTGTAAGCTCTAATTTATAATTATTTAAAATAGGCTCATCATTATTGTTATCAAGTATGTGTATTACTGCATCTATAATATTTATATCATTAACATATTCCATTCCTCTATCCCCTTTGTCTCTAAAGTCTCAGATTATATTTTATCAAATCCGCATAAGTTAAACAATGCACTTAACATAATATTATAAATGCCACTTTACTTTAGTGAGGTAAAGTGATAAACTATTAAAGAAATGATATGTATATTTTATAGTGATTAACTGAAACTATATTTAATAAATAACAAAAAAAAAATATCATGGAGGGATACTTTAAAGATGGATAATAAAAGTAAGGGATTAAAAAAAGAAATTGGACTAACAATTGCCATTGCACTGGTTTTTAGTAATATAATTGGTGCTGGTATATTTGTTATCCCCTCGCAACTTGCACAAATTACAGGTGCTGGTGCTAGTATTTCTGCTTGGATATTAACAGGAATTGGTGGTATTATTCTTGCACTCACATTTGCTAATCTTGGTTCAAAAATGCCAGTTAGTGGTGGTGTAGTTGAATATTCAAAAAAGAGTTTTGGTAATTTCATGGGTTTCATGTCAGCATGGCTATACTGGAATGGATGCTGGATTGGTAATGCAACATTATTTATAGTAATTTTAAAATATTTAAGTGGTGTCTTCCCCATCCTAAACACACATCCTATTTATGGTTTTTTACTATGCTCAGCTATTCTTTGGTTATTCACATATATAAATATTCGTGGTGCAAAATCAGCTGGAACAGTTGGTACTATCCTAATAATATTAAAAATAATAATCTTGATATTATTTATAGTTCTTGCCTCTGGACTATTCAAAATGAGCAATGTAGGTCCTTTATTCCCAGCTAGCGGAGGAATTAAAACTATACCAATGGCCGCTGCAGTAACATTCTGGGCATTTGAAGGTGTTGAGGTTGCTACTGTTGCTTCTGGTGAAATAAAAAATCCTAAAAGAAATGTTAAACTTAGTACTATTCTTGGAATAGGTCTTGCTTTATTCTTCTATTTAGCAGTATCAATCTTAGCACTTGGAGCTATGAAAAGAACAGACCTTGCCAATAGCCTCGATCCTATATCAAGCATAATGGCTATGGCACTAGGACAAAAATCTTTATTATATATAAATATAGGTATTGCTTTAAGTATTTGTGGTTCATCAATCCTTTGGCTTTTAGCCACTGGTAGAGCTGCTTATGCCGCTGGAAAAGATAAGTTATTCCCCGGGGTTTTCTCAAAGATTCACCCTAAATACGGAACACCTTATGTTTCACTTATAATTGGTGCAATTTTAATAAATGCTCTTTTACTTTTAAACTTCTTTAAAGGATTAAATGGAGCTTATAACTTCATTGTTTTACTATCAACTCTATCATACTTACCAGTTTATGCTGTATCAACTATAGCAGAAATGATGCTTGTAATAGATTTAAAAAATAAAACTATGGGAAGAAAAATCCTTTCACTTATAAGACCTAGTCTTGGATTCCTCTTCTGTGTATGGGCAATATATGCCTCTGGTGCACAGACAGTCTTATATGGTTTCCTTCTTATTATGGTTGGACTTCCAATATACGCTTATATGAAAAAGAAACATAATCTTGTAAATTAAAATAAAAACCTCAGTCAAATCGACTGAGGTTTTTACATAAATTTAAATTTTCTTAAATTAATTTTAAATTTAATATTTTTTTGTATTTTTTATCTTTTAACTCCCTTTTTTTATCATTTTTATTAATTTACAAACTAAAAAATCCCAAATTAAAACAAAAAAGTAATTTATAAAATTCCATTATTATCCTTCATTAGATTTTAAGTTCCATTATAGGATTTAATTACTTATTTTTGTTCAAATTTTAAAGTGCTATAATTCAATATTGTAATGAAAATCTCATTTTCAATTGCAAAACTTAAAATAAAATTTAATAAATTAGGAGTGAGTTTATATGTTAACAAAATTTGAAAGTACAGATAACATTGACTTAGATTTAGATAAGCGTTTTAGATTTGATCCAAGTGCTGTTATACTTACTGACACATTAGGAATTAGCCATGAAAAAGGTTGTGAATTAGTTGAAAAAGAACTTTTCACTCAAGTTCCAATCAAAAGTTTAAATGCTCATGAGTCAAAAAACTGGATATATATAAATAAAATTTATATTCCAAAAAGTTTCATCTCACATATATATGTATATCAGAATAGTTTATATGGATTCTCTATGAGACTTTACATGATAAATAGTAAATATACAGTTTTATCATACTTACCTATTCATGAAGAATATTTCAAAAGTATAGCCCCAAATATCTTTGTTGTAAAAAAAGATGTTTTAGAAAGTAAAGATAATAAAGTAAATGAAAAATTCTTAACTTTATTAGATCATAACGAAAATAACATTGTAAATGCAATATATGAAAGACCTTCTTTCTTCGACAATTTCATAAAGGAAACACTTAATAGATAGAAGAATCTTTTGTATATATACAAAGATTTTTTTTTATTTTCAGCTTAAAATAAAAATTATTCTTTATTACATATATCTAAATTTAATAATAAGCTTGTATTTTTATTTAGATAAAAAGCAGATTCAAGTTGAATCTGCTTTCTAAATAAAAATTATTCTTTCTCTACCTTTATAACACCAAGCCATGTATAAGCTTCTTTAACATTAAATTTACCTTTCTTCACTGCTTTATTAATTATTTCTATTGCCTGTGTCTCTGTTAACTCATAGTTTGTTCTAACTATGGCCTTTCCATTTTCTTTAATTTGTTTAACAATTTCATCAACGACTTCATCTTCATTAAAGAAATTATTCTCTACCTTATAATATTCTGATTTATCGCTTTTTGCTGTAAATTCCCCAAGTCTACTATCTAATATATATCTATCATCCTCAACAAGTACTGTTTGTGAAATCTCATCTGGTAGATTAAGTAATGCATTTGGGTATTGTTCAACATCATTATTTGTTGAGTCTACTGATATCCATTCATCATCAATTTTAACTCTGTTCCATGCATGTGGAAGATTACCATTTAAATTTCCTGTAACAACTATTGATTCAAGCCCTGCTTCATTAGCTAAAAGTTTAAATGCACTAGCATAACTTGCACAAACCCCAACTTTATTTATAAGAACTCCATATGGAGTAAATGAGTCATTAAACTTCTTATCTGTAATAGTCATATCATTTTCCATCGCATGTTCAAGAGCTGCATTATCATACTCTGCTGTATCAACAATATACTTATTTATAGCAAATTCTTTCTCTAAATCTGACATATCATC
>JBOGAY010000183.1:0-24058 GCA_051655925.1 Sarcina sp.
CCTTTTTTCAAAAGAAGTACACCACTTATTAATCCTAAAACATTAGCACCTACTATACTAATTTTTTTCACAACTTCACCTACTTAAGAAAATACTCACTTTATTAAGTATATTATTGATATAATATAATGATGTTATAGATAATATATTAATTGTAATATTCTAAACTTTTATGTTAATATTAAATATACTAACCAATAAAAAAGGAGATTTTTTATGTTAAGAACTATAGCATTTTATACTAAATTTGCAACAAGTTTAGTTACAACAATGCCATTAACAAGAAGAACTAGAAAAAAAGTTGAAGAGTTCAATGCAAACGGACAAATCATAGAAAAATATAAATATATACATGAAACTAGTTCAAAATGGGCTGAACCATTTTTAAAATTAAGTGGTGCAAGAGTAAAAGTATTTGGAAGTGAAAATATCCCTGCTGATATACCTGTTCTATTTGTAAGTAATCATCAAAGTAATTTTGATATTCCACTACTTATGTATTATATAGACAAACCAAAAGGGTTTATAGCAAAAAAAGAACTAGAAAAACTACCAATGATAAGTGAATGGATGAAATTTATGGGTTGTATTTTTATGGATAGAAGTAATCTTAGAAAATCAGCAAGCGCAATAATTGATGGAATAAAAGTATTAAAATCAGGTCAGTCATTAGTTATATGTCCTGAGGGAACAAGAAGTAAAGGTGGGCCTATAGCAGAGTTTAAAGCTGGAAGTTTTAAACTTGCAACAAAATCTAAAGTGCCAATACTCCCTGAAACTATAAACGGATCTTATAAAATAATGGAAGGTAACGGAAATAAAATTAAACCAGCAGATGTTGAATTATATATCCATGAACCAATCTATACAGATAAATTAACTAAAGAAGAAGAAGCCGAATTACCAAAACGTATTCAAGATATTGTAGCAAGTAAACTAGGATAAGAGAGATACCACTCTCTTTTACCTAGTTTTTTGCATTTTATATACATTTTTATCAAAAACATACAAATAAAACGATTGCTATTTATTCAAATTCCTTATAAAATTAAAACTGTCGGTATTCAATATGAAACTGAACTAAAATATTTTATAATTCAAATTTAACCGAATTATATCCTAAAAATATAGGAATGAGAACGGAGGTATTCAATATGAACAATAAAATTAGAAGTTCATCTTCTAAAAATGCGAAAAATTCTACTCGTACTAAAACAAGAAAGCTTGTTGTTGTAGCCATGCTTTCTGCAATATCAATCTTTCTAGGGCTTTCAGGACTTGGATTTATAACTATCCCACCTATCAAGGCAACTATAATGCACATCCCTGTTATTATAGGAGCAATTATAGAAGGACCTGTTGTAGGTGCTTTAATAGGATTAGTTTTTGGATTATTCTCTATGTATCAAGCATTTGCAGCACCATTACCAACTAGCTTTGTTTTTTGGAATCCAATTATTGCAATAGTCCCTAGAGTTTTAATTGGTATTATAAGCTATTACGTATATATTGCAGCTTTTAAATCAACTACTAAAAACATAAAAGTTACAGCTTTTATTGGTGCTTTAATCCTTGGAGTACTTGGCTTCCTTGCAACAACAGGAATTGCTAAATTATTAAATATAGATCATATGCCTGCACATATTATCGGAATTGTAATTGGAATAATCTTATTTATAGGTGTTATTATAATTTTTGGTAAGATAAAAGGAAAAAATAAACCAGCTATTTTATCAATCGGTATTGCAGCTGTAATTGGAACAATGGTTAATACAATAGGTGTTTTAGGCCTTATTTATATTATTTACTTAGATAAATATGCTCATGCACTTGAAATATCTACTGGAGCTGCTGGGGCTACAATTATGGGAATTGGTATAACTAATGGAATTCCTGAAGCTTTTATCTCAGCAATAATAACTGTACCAGTTGTATTAGCTGTAAAAAAAATAAGAAAATAAGAAATTAATTATATATATTTTTTAGGGGGTGAAATTTTTGTTAGAAATAAAAATACAAGATATAGAAGGTTTTAAACTTGGTCACGCTTCAAATATAGAAGCTGGAACAGGATGTACAGTTATTATCTCAGAGGAAGGCGCAAGTGCTGGTGTATCAGTTAGAGGTGGCGCTCCTGGAACTAGAGAAACTGATTTGCTAGACCCTAGTGAAATGATACAAAAAATCCACGGATTAGTTTTAGCAGGTGGATCAGCTTATGGTCTTGATGCCTCTTCTGGGGTTATGGAGTACCTTGAAAATAAGAATATTGGATTTGATGTTTCTGTTGCAAAGGTTCCTATAGTTTGTTCTGCTGTCCTTTTTGATTTAGCATGTGGTAATCCTAAAATACGACCTGATAAATTAATGGGTATAAAAGCATGTGAAAATGCTGAAACTTATTCAGATAGTACTAATGGAAATATTGGATGTGGTACAGGTGCTACTGTTGGAAAATTTTTTGGACCAACTTCTGCAATGAAAGGTGGATTTGGTAGTTATGCTGTACAAATAGGTAATTTAAAAATAGGTGCTATTGTTGGAGTTAATGCTCTTGGTGATATTAAAGATCCTAATACAAACAAAATAATTGCAGGTGCTATAAATGAAAATAATTTATTTATAGATACAGAAAAAACTATGTTTACAACAAAAACTAAATCTCAAAATGCTTTTAAAGGAAATACAACTATAGGTGCTATAATATGCAATGCTAATTTAACCAAAGCTGAAAATAAAAAAATTGCTTCTATGGCTCATAATGCTTTTGCTAGAACTATTTATCCTGCTCACACTATGTTTGATGGTGATACTATCTTTTCACTTTCTATCGGTGAAGAAAAACATGATATAAGTTTAATAGGTTCTTTAGCAACTAAAGTTATGGAAGAAGCTGTTTTAAGAGCAATTAAATTAGCAGATACATTACATGGATTTAAAGCATACAATGAAATAAACAAAAAGGAAGAGAAATAAATCTCTTCCTTTTCTTTATTTAGTAACTGGTATTTCTGAAGTTTTTGTTAGCATCTTTCCATACATACCTTCTTGTCCTACTGTTATCTTTTTAATATTTTGATCAAAATCTACTGCGATAATTCTATTTGCAGTATCATAAGTTGTTCTTATAGGTTTTCCATCAGCTATAACCACACTAGCTTTTGTTAAATTTTCACCTTCAACAACTAATTGGGTGCCTTCTATATATGCTTTAGTAACCTTTATAGGATCTAATCCCAATTGTAAATTTGTTTTTTCATATATTTTTTTACCAATCAAGTAATTATCACCATATAACTGATCGTACTGAATATCTTTTAAGTATTCATCATATTTAGAATCATTCATATATGTTCTATGGAATGATGGCATCATTCCACCTTTTATTCCTGCTGCATCAAGTACATAAGTAGATAATTGATAAGCTTGTATATCTTTTTCTACTGACTTCATTCCTGTATTACTCCATATAAAATACTCTGTATCATATTTTTGATCTGCTGGATAATTTGCTGGATCATACACAACTCCAAGTGCTGGTAAATGATCTCCATACATAGCAATTACTGTTGGTTCTCCTGACCTTTCAACATAATCAATTAATGCTCCAACATACTTATCTACCTCTGTAGCTTTGTCTAAATATTCTTGAATTTGATTTTTTTCTTTTTCACTAATATCTCCACTTACAGTATATTTTTCGGCCTGATAGTCATCATCATATGGTCCATGACTCTCTACTGCAACATTAAAGATAAATTGTGGTTTATCGCTATTCATTAATTCTTCTATAGGTTTTAAATTATTCATGTCGCTTGGATAATCAAATTTTATAGCTAAATCATCCATATATTCTTTAGTAACTAATTTGTCAAAACCAAAATTTGCATAAACCTCATCTCTATTATAGAAATTACCAGTATAATTATGAATTGCTGTGACATCATATCCTTGATTTTTAAGAATATAGGCCATACTTTCAACAGGTTGTTTTCTTAATATAGTATTATTAGGAATTTCTCCTGGTCCTAAATTATTTGCAGAATACCCTGTTAAAACTTCAAACTCACTTCTAACAGTTCCTCCTCCAAAACAAGGAACTCGTATAATTCCATTTTGCCCCATAGCCTGTATTTTTCTTACATTTGGAATTGGATCTTCACTAAATTCAACTCCTTTTAATCTATATGGATCTATAAACGATTCAAGCTGTACAACTATTATATTAGGTTTTTGTTTATTTCCTGAAACAGCAATTGCATCTTCATCCATTTTGGTTTTAATCTCATCTATTTTTGCTTGAGAATAAGTTTCTGGCTTATTAGGAATAAGCTCTTTTGCAGAGTTTATAAATGAAACTAAATAACCATTTACTCCATATGTGCTTGTTAAATCCCATCTATAAAGTTTTATATTATCTTTTATTTTATTATATTTGTACATCCCAAATGTAAATATAAATGCAGGTAATATTAAAAATATAATATTTCTCCCGTAACTAAAATTCTTTTTCTTATTTTCTTTTTTAAATAAAACAATTATACCAATAATAAAGCCAATTACTACTAATCCTATTAATATAATTTCTGTTAACCCTAAATACTCTTGTGCAATTGCTAGTCCATCCTTTATTGAATACATATCTGCAGCAGTCAAAGGACTTCCCCTAAAACGCATAACTACACCACCTGCTGCTGCAAAAACAAGAATTATTCCAGCTAATACAGTGTATACAGCTTTAGTTTTCTTAAATAAGAAAGCTATTGACGTTATGCTTAAAACTATTCCTATGTTAAGTAAAAACATCGCAAAATGTGTTGATATAAATGTTGTAACTTTGACTACTGAACCTCTTTGCATTAACTCTATAATTAATGTTAGCAAAATTGAAATTACTATTAACATTCCAATATTTTTTACTACTTCTAAACTATTTTTTTTATTTAATTTATGTTTAAACTTATTTAAATCAATCATTTAAAATATTCATCCCCCAAAAATAACTTCTTCCATAATTATAACATCTAATATTAAATTAACAGTATGCGACAATAAAAGTTAATATAAATATAATAAAAGCTCAATATAATGGTTTTATTCCATCATATTGAGCTTAAAATTAATTTCTCATTATAATATAAATAGTGTAGACTACATATATAAATATAAGTAAGAAACCTTCCTTTTTAGATATTTTTCGGCTACCTCTTCTAGTAAGAAGAATTGCCAATACTAAAATAATAGTAATTATAATAAGAAGTAATAAATCAAATGCTAACGCCCCATTTACTACTATAGGTGAAATTAATGATGATACTCCTAAAATTAAAACAATATTGAAAATATTTGATCCTAAAACATTTCCAAGAGCAATTCCATTTTCTCCTTTTCTAGCCGCAACTACTGAGGTTACAAGTTCAGGTAAAGATGTTCCAATAGCAACAATTGTTAATCCTATTAATTTTTCACTCATTCCTAAAGATTTTGCAATTTCTGATGCACTATTAACAACTAAATCACCACCAAATATTATTAAACAGACCCCTAATATAGAAATTAATATTTTAGGTATCACTTTTACATTTTTATATGCACTTGTATTTATTGTACTTTCACTACTTCCTTTTTTACTTGAGTAAATTAAGAAGCTTATGTAAGCCGCACTAATAAAAACTAATATTCCACCATCAACTCTTGATAGCTCTCCGCCACTCCCAAATATAAAAATTAAAATATATAAAAGAATTGTTACAGCTAAGCTAACTAATAAATCAATTTTAACTAAATTTTTTTTAATTATTAATGGACTTACAATTGCTGTAGCTCCTAATACCACAAGTGTATTAAACAAATTAGAGCCTAAAACATTACCAACAGCTAAGCCATTACTTCCATTTAATGCTGATGTTAAACTGACAGAAAGTTCTGGTGCGCTTGTCCCTATTGAAACAATAGTAAGTCCTACTATAACAGATGGAATTCCAATTTTTTTTGCTATTGATGATGCTCCATCAACAAAGAAATCTGCACCTTTTATAAGTAAGACAAATCCTAATACTAAAAATATATAATTAATCAAAGATTAACCCCCTTTTCCTTAAGTATATACTGTTACAAGTATATCATAAAATTACATATATTTAACATAGTATGAAAAAAGAAGAGTTAGATATGCCTTCTAACTCTTCTAAATATAATTATTTTTTCTTTACAACTATTTCATTATTTTCTACTTCAACACTAGCTATATCTCCTGATTGAATATCTCCAGCTATAATTTTTTTAGCTAAAATTGTCTCAAGTACATTACCTATAAATCTTTTTAATGGTCTTGCACCATATACTGGATCATATCCCTCTTTAGCTAATAACTCTTTAGCTTGATCTGTAAGTTCAAGTTTTATATTTCTTTCCATAAGTCGTTTTGCTGTTGCTGAAACAAATATATCAACAATCTTTTTAATTCCTTCGTTATTTAAAGGTTTAAACATTATTATGTCATCAACCCTATTTAAAAACTCAGGTTTAAATCTTAATTTCATTTCATTCATTACAGCATCTTTTATAGATTGTTCTACTTCCTCTTCTTTATTTTCAAGAAGATATTGACTTCCAATGTTTGATGTCATTATAATTATTGTATTTTTAAAATCTACAGTTTTACCTTTATTGTCTGTAAGTCTTCCATCATCTAATATTTGAAGAAACATGTTAAATACATCCGGATGAGCTTTTTCGATTTCGTCAAATAACACTACTGAATAAGGAGCTCTTCTAATAGCTTCTGTTAATTGTCCACCTTCTTCATATCCAACATACCCTGGAGGTGGACCAACAAGTCTAGATACCGCTTGTTTTTCCATATATTCTGACATATCTATTCTAATTATATTATCTTCACTATCAAATAAGTTTCGTGCAAGAGTTTTTGCAAGCTCTGTTTTACCAACACCTGTAGGTCCAAGGAATATGAATGAACCTATTGGTTTATTCTCATCTTTAAGTCCCGCTCTCGCTCTTATTACAGCATTAGCTACAGCTGTTGTAGCTTCATCTTGACCAATTACTCTTTGTCTTAACTCATTTTCAAGTCGTAAAAGTTTATCTTTTTCACCTTCAACAAGTTTTGTAACTGGAATTCCTGTCCATTTTGAGATTATTTCTGAAATTTCATTTTCAGTAACTTCCTCTTTAAGTAATGCCTCTCCATTACTTTTATCCATATTTTCTTCTTTCTCTTTTATAAGTTTTGAAAGTTCTGGAACTTTTCCATATTTAAGCTCTGCAACTTTATTTAAATCATAATTTCTTTCAGCTGTTTCAATTTCTGCTTTAACATTTTCAAGCTCTTTTTTTAATTCTCTTATCTCTGTTATATGACCTTTTTCTTTTTCATATTTAACTGTTAAAGTATCATTTTTTTCTTTAAGATTAGCAATTTCTTCTTCTAAAGTTATTAATCTTTTTGCTGAAGCTTCATCATCTTCTTTCGCAAGAGCTTCTCTTTCTGTTTCAAGCATAAATAATTTTCTTCTTATTATATCCAGCCCAGTTGGAAGTGAATCTATTTCACTTCTTATCATAGCTCCCGCTTCATCAATTAAATCAATCGCTTTATCAGGCATATATCTATCTTTTATATATCTATCTGATAATTTAGCAGCTGCTACTATTGCTGAATCATGTATTCTAATTCCATGATGGATTTCAAATTTTTCTTTTAATCCTCTTAAAATAGAAATTGTTTCTTCAACGTTTGGTTCTTCAACAATTACTGGTTGAAATCTTCTTTCTAATGCTTTATCTTTCTCTATATACATTCTATATTCATCAAAAGTTGTTGCTCCAATACAATGAAGCTCTCCTCTTGCAAGCATTGGCTTAATTAAATTACCAGCATCCATTGAGCCTTCTGTTTTACCTGCTCCTACTATAGTATGAATTTCATCTATAAATAAGATAATTTTTCCATCAGCTTGTTCGACTTCTTTTAATACAGCTTTAAGTCTTTCTTCAAACTCACCTCTATATTTAGCACCAGCTATAAGTGCTCCCATATCTAATGATATTATAACTTTATCTTTAAGACCTTCAGGAATATCACCTCTAACTATTCTCTCGGCAAGACCTTCAACAATAGCTGTTTTACCAACTCCTGGTTCTCCTATTAATATAGGATTGTTTTTAGTTCTTCTAGATAAAATTCTAACAGCCCTTCTAATTTCATCATCTCTTCCTATAATAGGATCAAGTTTATTTTTTTTCGCAAGTTCTATCAAATTAGTACCATATTTAGCAAGTGCTTCATATGTTCCTTCTGGATTATTTGTATCAACTCTTTGATTTCCTCTAACTGATTGCAGTACTGCTAAGAACTCATCTTTTGTAATATTATTTTTACTTAAAACTCTTCCTACCGCTCCATCTTTATCAATTTCCATCATTGCTAACATAACGTGTTCTACACTTATATAAGAATCACCAAACTCTTTTGAAAGCTCTTCTGCTTTAATTAAAACTTCATTGATTCTTCTACTTGCAACAACACCGCTTGATTTAGCTGCTTCTCCTAAAATTTTAGGCATTTTATCAAGTTCTATATGAATATCATTTTTTATTATTCCTATATTGATCCCCATTTTTTCAATAATGTTAGGAATCAAACCATCCTCTTGATTCACTAGAGCTGAAAAAAGATGAATAACATCTACTTGCTGATGATTATATCTAACAGCTGTGTTATAAGCCTCATTCAAACTCTCTTGAACTTTTATTGTCATTTTTTCTGCATTCATTACAATTCACCTCTTTAAATTCAATTTATTTATATTTATTTATATTTATCATAATACTAAAATTTTTGAAAGTCAAAATATAAAAACATATTTTTTTTTAACAACTAGGGAAATTTTTATCATTTTTATATAAATAAATACTATGTAATATTGTTATTAATAGTCTTAATTGATATTATAGTAATGTATATTAAATTTTCAAAGGGGTGTTTTTATTGCAACTAACAGTATTTGATTTTACCCAAGAAAGTGTAAAACTATTAAAAGAATTAAAAGCTGATTTAAATACAGCATCAGATATATTAGATGATTTCTTTTTCTCTTTACTAGATAATAACTGTGATGGCTTCTTTAATATTTCAACTAGAGTTAAATCTAAATTAAGTCTTAAAGAAAAAATTATAAGAAATAATTATTACTTATCCTATAATTCTCCTGAAGAATTATTTTCAAATTTATCTGACCTTATTGGTGTTAGAATAGAATGTAGATTCATAGAAGATGAAGAAACTATATTTAAATATTTAAAATCCTCTTTTTCACATAATAGCAAAGATGGTTATAGCTATTCTCCACTTGCACCAAATATAAGATTAGATTTTAGAGAAGACCAACCCCTCCACCAAAAAAATGGATTTGTATTATATAGAATTGATGGCTATATAGAAAATGAAAATCGTAAATTTAATTTTGAATTACAAATTAAATCCATGGTTAATCTTTTTTGGAGTGAAATCGAACATAAAGTTATATATAAAAATTATAATATGGTTCTTGGCGATAAATTTTATAAAAATATACTTAATTCTATAAAAAACAATTTATCAATGATAGATAATCAATTACTTACTATCTATAATCATATGAATGAATTTAATAATTCTAATCAAGTAATTCAAAAAGAACGTCTAGAAGATTTGCTTTCTAAAATGATTTTTGATTTATATGCATCTAAAGTTAAACAGGATCTTGGAATTTCAGTAGACTTTAGAAATGCTTGTGATATTATGGTTGATTACATTTTTACTAAAAATAATTGTAATACTCCTCATGATCAATATAATACATTCATAAAAACATCAGTTAGATTAAATGAAATTTTTCAAAATGATATTTGTTTTAAAAGCTCAATAGTTATTAACAGAAAGGTAAATTTCAATTCTGATTTTTCATACACAATAGGAAATAAATTGTTAAAATCAATGAATAAAGATTTTCATTGGAATTTATTCTTTAAAATCCTATTTGAAATTGAACCTGGTGATCATGTAGAAGATTTTGAAATATTTATTAGATATTTAGAAACTATCTTATCACATAGAGAAAGTTATTTGAACTTTTATCTTAAATTTACTAATGATCAAGTAGATATTTTAAAACAAGAATTTATAGGTTCATTATGCAATGCCTTTTTAGCTGTAGATTCAATAGAATTTATTTATAGGGACAAGCTTTTAGAAATTTATGAAACACTTGATGAGCACAGTAAATTTATTTGCGATGAAATAACATCCTTCGAACACTATGCTCTTTATCAAGAAATTTATAGTGAATATTTATATTTAAAAATACTCTCAATTTTTAATTGTTCTATAAGTGTTCCAAATGCTTATGATTTTGCTGAACAACTTCGACAATGCAAAAGTAAAATTAGAATAACATCAAAAGGAATAAATTATATAAATTCTTTAGATAAGGAAAAAGCTGTAATTAGCACTAAATTTCTAAAATATATTTATATTAGATAAAGAAGTTTCTGGTGGGAACTTAGAAGTAAGATAAGAAGAACTATTTCTTATCTTTTTTCTTCGTTTTTTTGATTTTTGACTTGTTTTAGTAAATTCTCAATGTTTTATGATATTAATAATCATTTACGAGTATTTTATTTTAGAGTAAAATTGATATTTTTTGAGTTTTTCTCTAAAAATTAATTTATTTATAAATACACGCCTCTATGTTTCAGTTTAAAATTTATAAAATTATAGCGCAAAAAAGGACCTAGATAATCTAGATCCTTTAATGAGTAATACCAAAATGGTATTATTACATTTCTGTACTCTATACTATTTTGAGTAGAACTCAACGATTAATTGCTCATTAATTTCTATTGGTAATTCTTCTCTTGTAGCAAATCTTACATATACACCTTTGAATTCTTCAACGTTTTTCTCAACGTAAGGTACTATGTTTAATTTGTTAGCAAAGTTGTCAGCAAACATTTCTGTTTTTCTTGACTTTTCTCTTAACACTACTTCATCACCAGGTTGTAATCTGTATGAAGGAATATCAACCTTTTGTCCGTTTACTAAGAAGTGACCGTGGTTAACCATTTGTCTTGCTTGTCTGATTGAGCTAGCAAATCCCATTCTGTAAACCATGTTGTCTAATCTTGATTCTAAGATTCTTAATAAAGCTTCACCTGGTTGTAATTTACTATTGAAAGCTTCAGCAACATTTCTTCTGAATTGTTTCTCCATAACTCCATAGTAAGCTCTTAATCTTTGCTTTTCTAATAATTGAGTACCATAGTCTGATAATTTTTTATCAGCTCTGCTTGTTCCTTTTAAAGCTCGCTCCATTGCTTTTGGGTGACCAGAAACGTTAAGTCCTAATCTTCTGCATTGTTTGAAACGAGGTCCCATCATTTTTGCCATTGCAATTACCTCCGAATAATTATTACTTTTTATAATAATTAAATATATTTATTTTGTACACTAAGTACTTGTATAATATATCATTTTCTATTCAACTTAACAAGCTCTAAATCGCTATTTACATAAAATTATTTTTATATAACTCTTTTTTTCTAGCTTTTTCTATGCCTTTCAATATTTTTTTCTTATTTAACTATAAATCACTCAAAAACTATAAATTTAGTAATCTATTTCTCATAAATTTTCAAAACTCTTAAACTTAAAAGTTTAAACTCATCTAATAAATCGCTTAAAATTTCAGATATATGATCTTTCATTCCCTCTCTATCAGCCTCTAAGTTTATAACTAAAATAGGCTCATGTAACGATAACCTTATTAAAAACCATGACTTTGTGTTCTTTATATAGAACTTAATTCCCTCATAATTTGGCTCTGCTATTACAAGCTCATCTGACTGATTAGCTTTTGCTTTGAATTTTTCTAATATAACATTTCCATAAGACTTAAAGTCTTCAGTGTTTATATTTAATCTAAACTCTTCCTCTTCAAAACTTTCTTTAAAGTTTCCGATAATATTTGATAACTCTTTACCCTCTTGATGAAGTTTAGCGACTTTTATAAGTACTTTTGATACTAAGTATGCTCCATCATCTAAAAAATAATTTTCTTTGATTGCAGCATGCCCTGATGTTTCTATAGCAAGATTACTTTCTTGTCCTAAATCATTTAATCGCTTTGATTCATTTATAACATTCTTATATCCTCTTTTAAATCTATGATGTTTTCCACCTAATCCTTCTATAAATTCTTTTAATCCCTCTGATGTTATAGAATCAGTAACTATTGTTGTTCCTGGAGTTTCCTCTAGTATTATTGCTGATATTACAGCTATTAAACTATTTTTGTTTATTTCTCGTCCTGTTTTGTCAACTATAGCCGCTCTATCTACATCTGTATCAAATATTATTCCAAGATCTGCCTTACTAACTATAACTGCATCACTAATAGATTTCATAGCTTCTTTGTTCTCTGGGTTTGGTATATGATTAGGAAAATTTCCATCTGGATCTAAAAATTGACTTCCTTCTATGTCAGCACCTAATACCTCTAAAACACTGCTCGCAAAAAAGCCACCTGCTCCATTACCAGCATCTACAATTATTTTTAATCCTTTTAAAGGCTCTTCCTTTGTAGTTGCTTGTCTAATTTTATTTACTAACACATTCGCATAATCTTTTATCAAATTTTTATTTTCACATTTACCAACTTCATATTCTCTATCAATTTCTGTTGCAAGTGCTAAAACCTCTTTTAGTTCTTCCTTTTCAAGTCCGCCCTCATTCGTAAAGAATTTCATCCCATTATATTGTTTAGGCATATGACTAGCTGTGAGCATTATTGCACCTCTAACTTTATAACCATCAATTATTGTACTCATAAACATTGCTGGTGTTGTTGCCATTCCACAATCTATAACATTAACACCCATTTTTGTTAAACCTTTTATTACTGCTGATTTTAATAAATCTCCTGTAAGTCTTGAATCCTTACCTACTGCAACAGTTATTTTTTTACCTTTATTATTGTTATATAACCACTTAGAAAAACCAATTGCTATATTTTCAACTGCTTCTTCTGTTAAAGTAACCTTAAAGCCTTCGCCTTCTAATGCTATACCTCTAATATCTGTCCCATTTTGTAGTTTTTCTAAAGTACTCATTTGATCACTCCTAGTTCATCATTTGTTTAAATTTTATACAAATTTATTATATACCATTTGTATGTTAACGTATACTTACTATAAAATTCTTTATATTTTTTATCTATTTAAAACTCTATGTTTAAATTTATTTTTCAATAATTCTATAATTTTTTTAGTATCCTCATCTTTTGAATCACTTACAAAATCCCACTCTTCGATAATAAACTCCTTTATATCATCTAATACTTCTTCTATTTTCTTTATATCTAAAACTTTTATATCGTATTCTATTATTGCTCGTTGAGAATTTATATCTAAACTAACAGATCTTACTCCCCTTATTATCTGAGGCACTTCATCTAAAATATATAAATATTCATTATACTCATCTTTCATCTTTATAGCTGTTTCAAATTTCACTTCTACTTTATCTTGTGCTAAATTAATTACTTTAAAATTTAGTCCCTTTCTAATAATCATTTCTTTAAATTTATTCATAGTATCTCTCCTTTTTGCTTTATAGACTATACTATGCTAATTCAGATAAATATTTTCTAAAAATTCATTCTTAAAAAAATGAATATTCATCACAAACTAATTTTAAATTTCTATAATTCATTTTTAATATTTATAGTCTTATATCTATATATTTACGCACAAAAAAACAAGCCATATCTAATTTAATAGATATGACTCGCTTTATTATTATTTGCTAACTAATAGTAACATTTCTCTTAACACTTTACATGCTACAGCAGTTGAAACACCACTTTGGTCATAATGTGGTGATAATTCATTCACATCAAATGCTACAATATTTAAGTTTTTCATTGCTTTTATACCAGCAATCATTTCTCTAAATGTTATTCCACCAGCTTCAGGCGTACCTGTTCCTGGGAATATTGAAGGATCTAAAACATCAAGGTCTATTGTTACATAAACATTTTTTCCTTCTAGCTTTTTAGCTATTTCATTTAATGTTTCTGCATCAAAGTTTCTTGTGTAAACATGTTTTTTTCCCCAATAAACCTCTTCTTTTGAACCTGATCTAATACCAAACTGGTAAATTTTATCATCTCCAACGATTTCCCAACATCTTCTCATAACACTAGCATGAGATAGTTTTTCTCCCATGTAATCTTCTCTTAAATCAGCATGTGCATCAAAATGTATGATATGTAAATCATCATACTTTTTAGCCACACTTCTTACTGCGCCAAGAGTTACAAGATGTTCTCCACCTATCATTACTGGCATTTTTCCATCTGCTAATACTTCATCTGAGAATTCTTCAATCATGTTTAAAGCTCTCTGAGCATTTCCAAATGGAAGTTCTAAATCTCCAGCATCAAAATATCCGTAATCTTCCATGTCTTTATCTTGATATGTGCTATAACTCTCTAATCCATATGAATCAGGTCTCATAGCTTGAGATGCAAATCTTGTTCCTGGTCTGAAAGATGTTGTTGAATCAAATGGAGCTCCATATATAACTACTTTTGATTCATCATATTCATTATCACATGACATAAATGTTGTAAGATTTCTATTCATTTCTAGCCTCCGCAAGCATTTTTATAACATAGTTAGGTAATGCAAATGCTCCTGAGTGAATTTCTGTATTATAGTATTTTGTTTCAAGCCCAAGTTTATTCCACTCTTGAACTACTGGGTTGTTTAATGGATCATGTTTCTTTGAAGCAAATCCAAATAACCAGTGTCCTGATGGGTATGTTGGTATATGAGCTTGGTAAACTCTACAAATTGGGAAGCTCTCTTTAATTCTCTTATGAGCTCTCATCATGTTTTTAGCATACTCAGCGTAATATGGACTCTCATGTTGGTTAACAAGTATTCCTTCTTCATTTAATGCTTTAAAACAATTTCCATAGAATTCTTTTGTAAATAATCCTTCTCCTGGTCCAAATGGGTCTGTTGAGTCAACTATGATTAAATCATATTTATTCTCTACTCCTCTAACAAACTTTAATCCATCTTCATAATAAAGGTTAACTCTTGGATCACTTAATTTTTCAGCTGTTTGTGGTAAGAATTTAACACAAACATCAACAACTAACTTATCTATTTCAACCATATCAATATTTTCTATATTTTTATATCTTGTAAGCTCTCTTACTGTACCACCATCTCCTGCACCAATAACTAAAACATTTTTGATGTTAGGGTTTGTAGCCATAGGAACGTGAACTATCATATCATGGTAGATGAATTCATCTTTTTCAGTTACCATCATAAGTCCATCTAATGTAAAGAATGTACCAAATTCATTTGATTTAAATACATCTATTGTTTGGAATTCACTTTTTCCACTATATAATTGTTCCTTAACTTTAATTGAAAATCTTGCTTCTGGTGTATGCTCTTCTGTGTACCATAATTCCATATCTGAATCTCTCCTCTTACTTTAAAACTTTTATATATTCTACACTCATATCTTCAAGTCCAGTCATTAAACTACCTTTGTTTTTTGAGTATAAAATAAATTCAATTGCTTCTTTTGTTATTAATTCTCCTGGTGCAAGTATTGGTATCCCAGGTGGATAACACATTACAAACTCTCCAGATATTCTACCTTCGCTCTCTACTATCTTCACAGCTTCTCTATCTGAATAGAATGCTTCTTTAGGACTTACTTTTAAAATAGGACTTATATATTCATGATCTATTAAATCTCTTTTATCCTCTTTGTAATAAACCCTTTGAATTTCATAAAGTGCGGCAACTAATCTTTCGATATTATAATCTGTATCACCAACAGATATTATTGCTAAAATATTACCAACATCTCCAAGTTCTATCTGAATATCATATTCATCTCTTAATATATCATAAACTTCAATTCCTGCAAGACCAACATCTAATGTGTTAACTACAAGCTTTGTAATATCAAAGTCAAATACATCTTTCCCATTAACTATCTCTCTTGAGAAAGCATAGTAATGTTTAATTTTATTTATCTCATCTCTAGCATAATTAGCTTTTTTAACTATACTATCAACTATTTCCTCACCCTGTAATGCCAAATTTCTTCTAGCTATATCTAGTGAAGACATTAAAAGATAAGATCCACTTGTTGTCTGTGTTAAATTTATTATTGTTCTTACATAATCAGCAGATATCTTATCTGTATTTAATAATAGTAGAGAACTCTGAGTAAGTGAACCACCTGTTTTATGAACACTTACAGCTGACATATGACATCCAGCCTCCATAGCCGATATCGGAAGATTCTTCCCAAAATACAAATGCGTACCATGTGCTTCATCTGCTAATACAAGCATATTATTCTCTTCAGCAAGTTTTACTATACTTTTTAAATCAGAACAAATCCCATAATATGTTGGATTGTTAACAAATATAGCTTTAGCATCTGGATTCTCTTTTACTACTTTTTTAATTTCCTCAAGATCCATTCCAAGTGAAATTCCAAGCCTACTGTGTATACCTGGATTTATATATATAGGAATTGCTCCCGCTAGTATAATTGCATTTATCGCTGATCTATGAACATTTCTTGGAAGGATTATCTTATCTCCCTCTTTACAAACACTCATAACCATAGCTTGTACGGCAGATGTTGTTCCATTAACCATTAAAAATGAATGCTTTGCTGAAAATGCTTTAGCAGCAAGTTCTTCAGCTTCTTTAATTACAGAAGTTGGATGACAAAGATTATCAAGAGGTTTCATAGAATTAACATCTACCGATAGACATTTCTCTCCTAAAAACTCTCTAAGTTTTGCATTCCCTCTTCCTTGTTTATGTCCTGGAACATCAAAAGGTACTATTTTATTTTTTCTATATTGCTTTAAAGCTTCATAAATAGGAGCTCTTTCCTGTTCTTTCTTACTCACAGCACTACCTCCTAGTATAAATTAGTTCCTGAATATATCTCAATCATTTCCTTTGATAATCTATCTCTTATGTCAATTCTTTGAGCTGGTGTAAGTTCACTACTTTCTGTATTGAATAAGTAATTATCTAGTTTAATTTCATTAATCATCATTTTTGTATGATACATATTTGCTTGATATACATTTATATCAATTGCATCATATCTTTTCAAAGTATCTTTTTCAATAAAATTCTGTATAGAATTAATATCATGATCTATAAATAGTTTTTTTCCATCCACATCTCTTGTAAATCCTCTAACCTTATAATCTACAGTAATAACATCAGAGTCAAAACTTCCTATAAGATAATTTAAAGCATTTATTGGAGAAATATGTCCACAAGTCGATACATCTATATCCACTCTAAAAGTTGTTATCTCTTTATTTGGATGACACTCAGGATAAGTATGAACTGTCACATGACTCTTATCTAGGTGAGCTACTACAGTATCTCTATACTTAATTTCAAAGTCCTCAAGTCTTCCTTTGTTACATGACTTGTCAACTAATTCATCTTCTATCTCTTCTTCAGAAATTAATAGAGTTACACTAGCTCCTTGTGGTTCATAATCTTGTTTAGAGATATTTAAGACATTTGCACCTATTGCCTTTGTCACTTCACATAAAATATTAGTAAGTCTTTCTGCATTATATTGCTCATCTATATATTTTATATAATCTTGTTTATCTTTCTCAGTTTTTGTATAACAAACATCATAAATATTAAAACTTAATGTTTTTGTTAAATTGTTGAAACCATAAAGACGAATTTTTTCACTCAATTCCTCACCTCATTAATAATTGGATTAATTTTTTACTAATCTATTATATATTAATATTAATTAAATTTGTATAAGTTTTTTTCTTTTCTACCAAAATTCCTAAAAAAAAACCTGTATAAGATAAATTTTATCTTATACAGGCTATATCAACAAGCTAAAAATTATATTAAATTCCCCAGAATTTTTCTAGTATAGCCTTATCATTCTCAGCAAAGTCATATTTTTCTAAGTCTTTCTTAGAAATCCACTCCCATCCTATGATGCTTGCATGGCAGGCAACCTTTTCTCTTAAAACACATGTAAAAATAATAGTTTCCTCTTCATTAGTTTCATATGTATCAAATTCATTAATATCAAAACCTATAGTCTTAAGCTCTTCCTTAAGCACTCGATGTACACATTTATCAAATGTTTCGTTAGTTTTTTTCTTTTTTCCTACTAAGCTCCATAACTTAGGCTCATTTTTTGTAACTTTTTTCTGAACAACTAGAACATTATCAAAATCATCCTTAACAATAATCTTGCAATATGTAATATTACTCATCATAAGTCCCCCTCTTAAATAATTATATAAAAAAAACATAATATAATACCGACAGTTTTTCTTCTTAAACATATTATACTATATTTTCACTAAAAACTTTGTTAATTTTACTTTAATAAAAAAAGATGCCAAAAATTCGACATCTTTAATACTTTTATTGTTCTCTAAAACAAATTTCTTTTATTACTAAAGTTGACCAATATCCATCTTCTGCAGTATTCCAATCTGCTTCAATATCCATAAATTTTAGCCATGCATTTAGTCCAAATGTTTTCTTAGTTACATTTACTGATCTTCTACCATAGATTTTTTTTATAGTTTCTAAAAGTTCATTTTGTTCTCTCTCATTTAATTCTTTATCTATAAGTGGGCGAATAATTTCACAACACTGTATGTATGATTTTGCATCTTCAAAGTATAATTCATCTGCAAAAACTTGTCTTTCTTGATTTAAATAATCCATAACTTCATTTATTTCATCTTTGTTTGATAAATGCTTTTTTGCAAGTCTTAATGCCTCTATGTCTCTATCTAATCTTGAAACTTTTTTTTCTAAATCGTAATATCTCATATTATCTTCCTTATATAAATATAAACTTATCATTCTAACAATGATAGTGTTTCTATTATAGCATTTTAATTTCAAAATTTCATTTTTATTTATTATCTATTATCCCTCTTCATTCTTTAAAAACATTTAATTTAACTAACTACTAAACTCTAATCTAATTTTTTGAACTCTTTTTAAAAAAATATTATTTGCAATAATTCAAAAGCAATATTATAATTAAATATTATTTGTAGATTAAATAAATTACATATAATTAATATATATGTTAATAAATTTACTTATTATTTTGTTAATATAATGATTTTGATATGATTTTGCCATTAAAATACGGTAAAATACTATTAGTAAGAATGATTTATTTTAAACTAAGGAGAGTATAAATGGATATTTCTAATAAAAAATTAAAAAAAGCTTTAGAACACTATAAGAATGGTGAATATGAAAGTGCTTTAAAAATTTGTGAAAAATTCCTTGAAAAAGAATACAGTAATGAAGAAGCTCTTGCACTTGAAGGTGACATACTGTACAAGCTAGGAAGAATTGATGATGCCATAGTTACTTGGAAAATTAACTCTGAGTATAATAATAATGAAGAAGCAACTCAAAGACTTGCTGCTGTTGACAAAGAAAGAAAAGAATTAGCTCTTAGCTACACTAGTATTCAAAATATGAGTAGTGAAGATAGAATCCTTCTTGAAAATGCTTATCGTGAAAATATAGAATTAAAAAAACAAGTTGAAAGTAGCGATTTACTAAAAAATTCATCTGAAGAAGAAAAAAATATCAAAGATACTTCTTTAGAAAAAGAAGTTGCTCACGAAACTAAAGATTTTGAATCTCATACAACACCAGTTGATGAATTACCAGAAGATTTTGAAACAGAAGTTGTTTCATTAAATAATATAGATGAACCTAAAGAATATCAAGTTGTTGAAACAAACCTTGATGATATTATTGAAACTTCAAACTCTAAATCAAATGAACCTGAGACAATTGATTTAGAAGAATTTAAAAATAGAATTCAACATCTTGATAAAGTTGAAGATTCTAAAAATAGTGATGAAACTGACACAAATAAAGAAGATGAAGCTATTTTAAATGAAAAACCTTCATCACCAATAACTACTAATACTAATTCTCATAGCAGTAAAGGAAGCTCTAAAAAGAAAGCAATAATTGCAGCTTCAGTTGCAGTTATTGCAATCATTGTTGTTGTTTTGTCTTATAGTAAACTTCACTCTGCTAAACCACCTATAGATGGTTCTGCAAATACAAAAACATCTGATGTTACTACTCCTACGCAAACTGCGACACCAGAAGCAACTCAGAATACAACAAATACAACTATGCTAACACCTGAGCAAGCTAATGAATTTGTTAGTAATATGCAATATTTAATCTCAGCTGATAGTATTGATGGAGTTAATAGTGCTCTTCTTAAAACTCCAAAAGCATCAGTTCCTGAAAGTGCAATGCCTGAATACGAAAAAGCAGAAAACTTTATGAAAACACAAGGATTAAATTATTACTATACTAATGGAATGAATGCTTATAACAACAATGACTATTTAACAGCTATTGATTACTTTAACAAGGCAAAACCTTATGCTAAAGATGATTTTAGAGGACCAACTATGTTATTCCTTACAGCTGTTTCATACGAAAAGTTAGATAATACAGCTCAAGCAGTTGCTACTTACAAAGAATTTTTAGCAACTTATCCAGATGCACCTAATTATGGACCTGAGTCATTATACTTCTTAGCAAACTATTATGCAAAGAATAATAATCCTACAGAGGCTAAGCAATATGCTCAAACTCTTGCTACTAAGTATCCTGATTCAATGTACAATAATGATAATATAAAAACTATATTAAAATAATAAAAAGCAAGTGATTTTCTTATCACTTGCTTTTTATTATCTAAACTTTATATTTATTTCATTTTCAAACTACTGTCAACACTAGGAAATAATTGATTGTAAAAATTATCAAATCCAGAATCTTCAAGCATAACTTTTGAATCATCGTTTATATAAAATTTACTCATAGTTTGAACTATTAAATCAAACTTTTTAATATTATTTTCTTCTAAAAGAACTTCATAAAGATATGCTAAATGATTTTGCATATAGATTTGCATTTCTTTTACATCTTCATCACTTACTTTTCCTTGTTCATTTAAATCTTTAATTTTACCATTTCTAAATATAAAATATGTTGAAGCCTTTGCTATTGCTGCAATATGCTCTTTTGCTAATTTATTATCCATAATTTTTCTCCTATCTAAATAAATAATACTGTCTTACTTTATTTAACTATAAAATAGAAATAAAAACAAGTCTGCCTATACTAAATTAGCTTTATTGTAACTTTGTAAAATTAATCTCATATTTATTGCTATCACTTTTTTCTCTAAAACTTAAACATCTTTCTCCTCTATAAATTAAAGGTAAAATTTCATCTTCATCTATTTTCATTTTATAATTTAATATAACTACTGTATTATACATTGCTTCTTTTAATTTTAATTTTTGTATTTCACTAAAATTATAAATATATAAATTTTGTCCACTATCATATTTACGTCTTATATACTCTGCAAATAATTTCTCACTTTGCACTACTAACTTTTCTATATTTTTTTCGCTATATTCCTTAAACTCCTCTATTATATTAATTTCATAGTTTGTTGAAATTTTTAATAATTCATCCGATATTTTAAAAATAATTAATTCTGTCTTACTCTCCTTTAAACTTTTGCTTTTATATAAATAATCTACTAATGCAATTTTCAAGTTATCCCATGAATTTATTGAACTTAAGATATCTTTATTTTTCAAAGAAAATTCTATACTTTTTATTTTTTTAGAAATTTCTTCACTATAATTATCTTTACTCAATATTGAAATAATATCTTTAAATACGAGTTTATCTATTTTTTCTAAAATAGTATAATTTTCATCTAAAGATTTGTAAAAGTCTATTACCTCCTTAATTTCTTGAATTTCTTTCTTTTTAAAAAGTTCTAATTCTTCTCTTCTGCGCTCCTTTTGTTTTACTCCACTAAAAATATTTTTTATACTCCACATATTTTTATCTTCTATTAATAATTCTCTATTTTTTTCCCGTGCACATTCTCTACCTATCTCTCTTAAATCCTCTATCCCCAATCTAGTTCCTTTATTTTTAATTTTAAATGCTATCTTTTTAAAATAATTTTTATTTTCAGTACATTTTTTTTGTGCTATAACTTCTATTTTTTGAATTACATTTTTTATATTAAATAACTCATCATATGAATAAGGATATTCGTTAAAAGTAATGAACCTATCTTTGTATGATCTGTAAGTTTTATATTTTTCAATATCTTCTACTTCAATATTTTTAATACTGTTATTTAACTCATCATATGTTATTCCATCTAGATTTAAACTTTTTTTATACTTTATATATTGCTCATTATTATATAAATCATAATCTTTAACCACATCACACATTTTTTTCACATCAAGACCAAACTCTGTATTCATATTCATAATATTTTCAACTTTTATATTCTTTTTAATTAAAGATTTTATTTGTTTAATATTTTCTATAAGATTATAATTATCAAGCTTTTTGATTTTATTGTCACTTTCACTTTTTGAAATAAATTGTTTAATTTTTTCTTTCATTAAAGATTCATCTTTAGATACAATTAAAATTTTTTCATCATCTAAAAGCAAATTCTCTACTATCTCTAAAATTTTTTCTTTGTATTTTTCTCCTACTAATAAAAAATCTTTTTTTTGAGTAACTATTTGTATAATATCTTCATCACTTGTCTTTAAACTACTTATATTATTTTTAAAACTATTTGATTTATTATATTTCTCTTGATTAATAATATTTTTCATTCTTTTACTCATTTCTTGACTTTCTAATAAATTTTCTAATACTGATTTAGTTTTTACTTCTACATTTAAAAATGCTATTTTTTGAATTACTTCACTATGAGCATTACTTAAACTTTCAACTATATCTGATATTTTTATCTCTTCAAGTTTCATATTTCTAAAAATTTTTTTATTAGATAAAACCTCTTTCTCTAAGTCATTTCGAACATAAATATTTCCATTTTCATTTTCTATTTTTATTGGAAATACAAATGCAACTTCATTCTCTTGAGTTCCTTTTACAAAAAAATAACTTGCATAAATTTCATTTTTTTCAATTTCTTTTAATTTGTTATTTAAAATTTTTGTTCCTTCTTTATAAAACTCTAATTGACTTTCTAAATTAGATAAAATAATATTTTTTTGATTCAAAAATCTTTCTTCAAGTGATTTTATTTTTAAATTTTTATCTCCTCTTTTAACTTTTGAAATCATTAAATCAACTTTATATCTTAACTCAGATATTTCTTTAGATGCAAGTGTTGCTTTTTTTTCTTCATAACTTTCAATAATTAAAATTTTTTCTTTTCTACGACTTTTTAAATAATCAATAAAGTCCTTTTTACTTACTTTAGATATATTCAAAACCTCATCTATATCTATAAACATTTCTTTAACCTTAAGATTTTCAAACTTCAAATCTATTCACCTCAAAATATTTCTTACTTTATATTTATTCGATTATAGATATATATTTGACTATTTTTTAATCTTTTAAATTTGATATTAGTTTTAACTTTTCACTTCTTTTAAGTTTTTTTATTGCATATTCTCTTTTTTGTGCGTCAACTTTACTTTCAAAAACCTCACTATATACTAACTCTACAGGTAACCTTGCTCTAGTGTACTTTGCACCCTTACCTTTATTATGAGTTGTAACGCGCTTTTCTAAATTATTAGTCCAGCCAGTATACAATGTACCATCTGCACACTTTAAAATATATATATAATTCATAATCAATCTCCTTGTCTTTTGTATAGCTAAATTATAACTCTTAATATGTATCAAACTTAATAATATTTTAATCGAGTAGGAGGAAAATAATTATTTTATTTTCCGTCCTCTCACACCACCGCACGTACCGTTCGGTATACGGCGGTTCATTAGAATTTATGAAATCATTTGATAGGTCTTAACTAGACTAACAAATCCT
>JBOGAY010000184.1:0-4069 GCA_051655925.1 Sarcina sp.
TCTATTACCTTAATATAATAGTTAGAAAAAACAACTTCACAATTTGTTAAAACTTTAATATTAAAACATCTTTGAAACTGTGTGATGGCTATTTTTTACTACTTTACTACTAAATCCTTTTCTACTATTCTAACTATTATTATACTTTTTAGACGTTTTTTAGTGTGAAAAAAGTTTTACTTATTAAAAATAAAATTTATATGGAAGAAAATGATGAAAGAAAATAAATATGACAATAGTGTATTTTTTGAAAAATATAGTGAGATGTCAAGATCAAAGTATGGACTTAGTGCTGCTGGAGAATGGGAAGCATTAGAAAGAATTTTACCTGAAATAAAGGATAAAAAGGTCTTGGATTTAGGATGTGGATATGGTTGGCACTGTAAATATTTTGCAGATAAAGGTGCATCAAAAGTGATTGGAATAGATATTTCTACAAAAATGTTAGAGTTAGCAAATTTAAAAAATAAGGCTTCAAATATATCGTATAGTTGCATAGCTATGGAAGATATAGATTTTAAAGATGAAAGTTTTGATATTATTTTTAGTTCTTTAGCGATTCATTATATTAAAGACTTTGATTTTCTGGTAAATAAAATTTATAAGTTATTAAAAAAAGGTGGAAATTTTATTTTTTCAGTAGAGCATCCAATATTTACGGCTCATGGATCACAAAATTGGATATACAATGAGCAGGGAGAGATAGAATATTTTCCTGTGGATAACTATTATTATGAAGGAAAAAGAGAAACTAACTTTTTAGGCGAAAATGTTACTAAATATCATAGAACACTTACAACTTATTTATCAACTCTTATTTCTAATGGATTTAAGATAAAAAATGTGGTAGAACCAATGCTATCAGAAAAATTATTAAATGAAGTTTTAGGGATGAAGGAAGAACTAAGACGTCCAATGATGCTAATAGTTTCAGTTGAAAAGTAATGACATAGATAAGAAAAGAGAGAAAATCTATTTAAAAAGATTTTCTCTCTATTATTTTAATAGTGTTAAATTTTTTATAAAAAAGAAAATAGATAAAATTTAAAAAAAGTGGACAATATTTGGAGCATTATGTAATATATAAAAGAAAATTATGATAACGTTAGGATGTGGATATTAATGATTAAAGTAGCTATTTTTACTCCAAAATATTCTTATAATTATGTAAAGACAGCATTAGATAATAAAGATGATATTTGTGAGAAATCATATTATATTTATAAAGATTTAAATGAATTAAGTGTCCTTTATGAGCTTGTTAAAAATGATGTTCATGCAATAATTACAAGTGGATTTGTAGGATATGAAGTTTTAAAAAATCATGTGGATACAATTATTCCAATATACTATTTTGAAATACAAAAATATGAATTATATCAAAATATATTAGAAGTATTTTGTAAGAATAAGGATATAGATTTCACTAGAGTTTATATTGATTTTATAGGGTTAGAAGAAGCAGAAGAATTAGCTCAAACTACTAAAATATTTCCTATAGTAAAAGAAGTTGATTATAGTAATTTAAATTTATATGAAAATTATAGAGAAATTTATAAAGAGCTAAAAGAAAATAATAAAATAGATTTTATAATTACAAGAATGAGTAATATGACAGAATTTTTAGATGAATTACAAATTCCTTATAAATTTATATTTCCGTCTGCAAAATCTTTAAATGAAAGTTTGATAAATATAATAAAAGATATAAAATTAAGTTTACATGAAGGAAAAAAAATTGTTATTGGAAAAGTAAAATCAGTTATAGAGTATAAGTGTCTAGAAAGAATATTGAAGAAAAAATTTAAAGATTTTATTATATATGAGTATGATAGTGGGATGGAGATTTTTACCTTAAAGGAAAATTTATTAAAAAGTGTTGAAAAGCTATCTTATTTATATTCTGATGATATTTTTATAGGATGGGGATGTGGAGATAATATATCAGAAGCGAGATATTATGCCGAGCTAGCTTTGAAAAAACAGATTAATTTTAAAGGTGAATTATTAGTATACATTGAAAAAAGCAAAGAATATATACTAAGTAAAGATATTAATAAAGATCAAATTGATTTATCAATTTATAGCATTTTTCAAAAAATAAATATAGATAAGGAATTGGGAGATAAACTAATAGAATTTTTAAAGAAAAATGAGAATTTATCAGCAGAAAAATTAGCAATAAATTTACAAATGAGTAAAAGGAATGCAAGTAGAATTCTTTTAAAACTAGAAAGTAACGGATTAGCAACTTCTTTTTTTGAAAAAATTTCAAGGGGAAGGCCAGTTAAAATGTTTAAATTGAATCATAAGATTGTAGAAAAGACAAGATGAATTGATATCTTGTCTTTTTTAATTACAAAATTATAGTTTATATATATGTATATCATATAAAATATATAATTGAAAAAAAAGTATTATAATGTAAACTATTGTGAGATGTGTCTCAAAAGTTGTCTTAAAATAAAATGGGGTGAATTACTTATGAAAGAAAAGTTTGAAGATTTATCAGAAACTTTATTAGTTGAAAATGAAGTCTCTGAAAAAAAAGGACTGGTTGAAGTTTTTATTAATTTAGTCGAAAGATTAGGAAATAAACTACCACATCCTTTTTGGATATTTGTTATTCTTTGTTTTATAACATTATTTTTTTCTTTTTTATTATCTTTTTTGGGGGTAACAGTTACATACGTTTCGGGAGCAGTAAATGGAGTTGAAGCACAAAATACAACAGTAAGTGTTGTAAACTTATTAACAACAGATCAAATGCGAATTTTTTTGTCTAACTTTGTAAAAACCTACATAAATTTTCCACCATTGAGTGTAGTTATTGTTATGATGCTAGGAGTTGGATTAGTAGAGCAAACTGGAATGATTTCTGCTGTAATAAGAAAAGTAGTATTATATGCACCACCATATATTGTAACAGCAGTTTTGGTTTTTGTTGGAATAAATGCAAGTATTGCATCAGATGCAGGTCTTTTATTTACACCAACAATTGGTGCAGCAATTTTTAAATCTCTAGGTAGAAATCCATGGATTGGAATAATTGTTGGATATGCAGCAGCATCAGGAGGTATAAGTGCAAGTTTATTTATCTCAGGAACGGATATAATTTTGTCAGGAATTACAGAAAGTGCAGCAATTGGAATATCTAGCAAGGGACAAATCACACCTTTGATGAACTGGTATTTTATGATTGCAGCAACAATAATGTTAACTGTAGTTTTAACATTTTTTACAGAAAAATTTTTAGTAAAAATTATGGGCGATAGCAATAATAATCAAAGTTTAGAAGAAAAGCGAAAATATGAATTAACATTTTTGGAAAAAAAGGGATTAAAGTATGCAGGAGTTACATTTATAATATATGTGTTAACAATTCTTTATCTGAGTTTACCAAAAAATAGTTTTTTTAGAAACGATATGGGAAGCTTTTTACCAAAATCACCATTATTGAGTTCTATATTGCCATTATTATTTTTTCTATTTTTTATTTTAGGAACTAGTTATGGAATTGGTGCAAAAATAATAAAGTCACCAATAGATATACCAAAAATGATGCAAAATCAAATGAGTAGTATAACAGGAGTTTTAGTTACAATGTTTCCTGCTGCAATGTTTGTCTATCTTTTTGGAGCTAGTAAAATAGCAATTATAATTGCTGTTCATGGAGTAGATTTAATAAAAAAACTTAATATTGGTGGAATTCCACTTATACTAATGTTAGTTATACTTTGTTCAGTTTTAAATTTATTTATGGGAAGTGCTTCTGCAAAATGGTTAATTTTGGCACCTATTTTTGTTCCTTTATTTTCGATGGTTGGATTTTCTCCAGCATTAACTCAAGTAGCTTATAGAATTGGAGATGGAGCTTCAAATATTATTTCACCAATAGCTGGAGCAGTTCCTTTAATTATAGGATTATTAGAACAATACAAATCAAAAGATAATAAAAGAAATGTGGGTGTGGGAACAATAATAGCCTTAGAGATACCGTTTACAATTATTTTGATAGTTAGTCAAATTATAATGCTTATAATTTGGTACATATTTAATATTCCATTTG
>JBOGAY010000185.1:0-15755 GCA_051655925.1 Sarcina sp.
AATTGATAAATATTATTTTTTATTATTATTAATATTTTATGTTTATGTATAAAATATAGAAATTATTGGATTTACAATAAATACAAATAAAAACAATTGCGATTTAACAGTAATTTCAAATTAAGTATGAAAATATATAGCTATATAACTAAAAAAATTTTAAAATTAATATTTATTCAATTATTATACAGTTATTAATATAATAAATTTTTCTAATTATAAAATTGAGAAATAAATAAAAAAAGATATCGATAAATTTTATTTATCGATATCTTTTTAATTATTTTGCTAATTTGATGTGTTTTTTGCTATACGCATTGTAAATTATGAATGGAATAGCAATAACGATAACCCAAGCAACTATTAATATTGTTAAGTACTCTTTTGGTTGAGAACCTGTTAATGATGAAGGTGGTACAAATGATATAAATAGTGCAAAAAGTGATACTACGAATCCTACAACAGCAACAACTGTTTTGAATCCTCTTCCACCAGGAACGTTGTATGAACTTTTAAGGTTACTGTGTTTGTAGATTTTTGTTAAGTAAGCAATGAAGAATAATAAATATCCAACAAGGTAAATAACAACTGTTAATGACATTGATGTTAAGAATGCCATGTTACCGCTTCCGCTACTTCCGAATGTTAAAACTGCAAACCAGAAACTAACGATAACAGCTTGTACTAATACTAAGTTAACAGGTACTTCTTTTGAGTTAACTTTTGCAAGGAACTCAGGAAGTAAACCTTGTTTAGCAGCAACGTGCATACCATGTGAAGGTCCAACAATCCAAGCACTAACCTCAGCAAGAACACCAATAACGATCATAAGAGCAAGTATTCTTACAGGCCAAGTAGCTGCTGTTAATAATCCAAGAATAACTGTGAATGTTTGAACAACACCAGCACTTAAGTTAAGGTTATTTACAGGAACTGCAGCTGCAATTGTAAGTCCACCAAGTGTATTTAACACGATAGCAAGAATAACTAAGATTAACATTGCTAATGGATAGTCTCTATTTGGATTTTTCATTTCGTGTACGTGAACAGCTGAAGATTCAACTCCCATGTAACCAAGAATGAAGGATACAAATACAACTAAAGTATTAAGTTGTGTAAAGTCTGGTACGAATGTTGAAGCATTAACAACAACGTGAACTGGTTGTCCGCTCATAACATAGTAAAGACCTAAAAGTAATAATATAATTGCAGGTATTAATATACCAATAAAGAATCCGATTTTTGAAATCATAGCTGTATACTTTGTTCCACCAAATTGTGAGAATGTAAGTAACCAGAATAAGATTATCATTGTTACGAACTTAATAGTTGGATCTGTATTCATTGCAGGCCAACCAAGAACGTAAGATAAAGCACCTACTACAAAGTAAAGCATAGGTGTAAATCCAACAGTAATTTGGAACCATTGGAAGAAGATATGAGCGAATCCCCACATCTTACCTAGTGAGTTACCTGTCCATGTAAATATTCCACCTTCTTCCCAGCCTTCTGTTGTTGCCATTTCAGCAGCACAAAGAGCAACTGGGATGAACCATAAGAATCCACCAAATATTAAATAGAACGCTAAGTGGAATCCAGATGTAGCGAATGTTGGGTATTCATAAACTGTCATAACCATTGTTGCAGTTATAGCAAAGAATCCCATTAAAGTAAGTGATTTTTGATTGCCTTGTTTGCTTTTATCAGCCATAATAAAAACTCCTTTCGAATTGTTTTGTACTTGGAAGTTTTTATTAGTTGATTTAATTAATATGAAAAATTAACTAGCAATTTGCCTTATTAATTAAATTATTTAAATCACAATCTTTAGACATAGTTATTTAGTTTTCAATAATCAATAAATAATTTCTATTTTGTTTTGGTTTTTTAAAACATAAATTACTGATGCTTAAGATAGGATTTATAAATAAAATTTCTTGTTTCCCAAGCACATTGTGATTATAACGCTAGTAATTTATTCAAGAAATTTTGAAATATGCCCAAATTAGACCAAAAAAATTCAAATTATACACAATAATGCATAATATCTCTCAAATTCTAAGATTTTTATAATATCGATAATTACATTTATTGAATTTTATGGTTATTTTACAAGATGATATAATTTTTTATAATGAAATATACATGATAGTATGTTTTTACTTTGAAAAAAAAATATAATTTTACGAATTTATTAAATTTTACTTTTTTAAATTCAAGTTATATTAATATAATGTAGTAAAAATAAATAAATTACTATTGGATGTTTTTAAAAATTATGGAAAAACTATAATTTTTTTAAGAACTTAGACTAATTTAGTGAGAAATATTTATATTTATAATGAATTTTACTAGTGAAAATAAAATATTATATATATTTTTATATTTATGATTATTTGTAATATACTTTTTTTAGGAATATAATCAAATTTAAAAGACAGGAATTTTTAGGAAATCTTGTTTTGTAATTATAAAAAAGAAAAGAGCTGATATTTATGAGTAATGTTAAAACTATTGTCTTAACAAATATTATTTTAATGATTATAGGTATTATAGTATTTACGATTGGATACAAAGAAAGAAACAAGCTTAAGGCTAATGTATCAAAAAGTAAAAGATCAGATGAGTTTGAAGAAATAGTTAAACTTGGCTTTAGTAATTTTATGGTTAAACAGGTACTATTCTTTAGATTTATTCCTTTAATGATATTTGCTGAAGTTATATTTAGTTATTTTTATGGATTAGATAAAACTACTGTAACATCACAGTTAGTAAAACTTGCGATTGGAATAGTTGCTGGAATAATATATGGAGCATTTCAATGGAAGTTTTATAATAACTTAGTTAATAGAAATATGAATGTATTTAAAAGATTCTCATTTATGTATCTTTATATTATATTCAATGGAGTAGTTGCTTGGGGATTAATGATTGGAGTGGCAGTTTCATATATACAAAATATTGATTTCTTATATGGATTAGCTCAATTCTTATCATGGATACTTGCAGGGTTATTCTTTGGTCTTGTTGACTGGAATAAATCAAGAGTTAGATTTGCTCATTATCTTGGGCAAAAGGCTAAAAAAATGGCTTAGATTTTATCTAAGCTATTTTTTTTGTTTATATATAAATTTCAAAAAATAGTTCATCTGAAAATTTTATTAATAAAGAAAACTAACTTAATTTTAGATAAAAAAAGACCTAGGCTTCCGTTACCTAGGTCTCTTGGTGAAAAGAAACATACAAGGGAATGTTTAAGGGGGACAAATCCCTTGTATGCTCAATTTAAGGGGTAAAATTAAATTAGTGTTTTAGCTACGTTACATTTACTAATATAAACTACTAGTATGTCAAGTTTGTGACAGAAAACAAAAGTAATTATAAAGTAATTATAAAGTAACCTATTTGTAAAATATGAAAATTATATAAATACTATGAATATATAAATAAAGTTACTTATGATATGTCTTATTAAGAAAAAAATTACTTAATAAAAAAGAAAAGTGAATTTAAAAATAAAAAAAAGACCTAGGCTTCCGTTACCTAGGTCTACTTGGTGAAAAAAAACATACCTCGGAATTTGTGTAAGGGGGACGAATCCCGAGGATGTTCAATTTAAGGGGTAAAATTAAATTAGTGTTTTAGCTACGTTACATTTATTAATATAAACTACTAGTATGTCAAGGTTGTGACAAATTTGAACTTTGAATGAACAAAAAAATCGTTAAATAAATTCTTCTAATCGTTCAATATCTTTAATTATTATTTCACGTCTATTATATTCAATTAACCCTTCAAGCTTCATTTTGATAAGCTCTCTTGAGAGTGAAGGTCTTTGTACACCTAATTTTTCTGACCATTCTTTTTTAGTCATATGTGTAGTTATCACTGGGTTTTGTGTCTGATTATATTTTGTAACAAGGAAATGAGATATCATCTCTCTTAAAGATTTCATACTTACTTGCTTTAATTTTGAATTAAGTATTAGTGCTTTATTTGAGAATAGTCTTAGTAATTCTTTTAAAAACTTTTCATTTTGTGTACAAAGGCTAAATATATAGTCTTTTTTTATATGTATAACAGTACAATCATCTTTTGCTACAATTGACATAGGATACTGATGTCTATCACCAAATAGTAAAGCTTCTCCAAATATATTACCAATTTCAAGTGAAGAAACTATTAAAATATTTCCATCTGAATCTAGTTTTTGAAGTTCTACCTTTCCATTTAATATTACACTTAAATGCTCGCAATCTTCTTCTTCGATGAAAAGAACATCTTCTTTTTTATATGATTTTATAAAATACTTATTTGAATCTTTTAGTTTTTGTAATTCTTCATCTGAAAAACTAGAAAATAGTTTAGACTCTTTTAAGTTTTCAAAATAAGTCATCATGTTAAGTCACCACTTTCTTAAAATTATATGAAATAAACCTTTATTTATGGTAATACATAGTTGAATTATATACAATAGATATATCGATAAAATATTTACAAACTTTAAGAAAAGAGAGGAAGTGTAGTTATAATATGCCATATTTAGTGGGGGCTGTAATAGGTGCTATCATAGGTTATTTTACTAATTGGTTAGCTATTAAAATGTTATTTAAGCCACGTACAGAAAAAAGAATAGGTGGTATAAAAGTGCCTTTTACACCAGGGCTTATCCCAAAAGAAAAGGCTAGAATTGCAAAGAGTGTCGCAGAAAGTGTAGGGGAACATCTTATAAATCAAGAAAGTATAAGTAAAACTCTTAATAAACCTGAGGTTAAAGGAAAGATTAAATCTGCGTTAGATGATAAAGCTATGCAATTTTTGAATAAGGAAGGAACTTTAGAGAAAAGATTAAAAGATATTTTTAAAGATAGTTATGATGAAAAAGAGAAGTTAATAGAAGATAAAATTTATGATAAAACTATTCTTATTTTAGAAGATAAAGAAAAACAAGATAAACTTGCTAGTTTTACTACAAACTTTATAAAGAAAAAATTAGATGAAGAACCAACTTTAATCATAGAGTGTTTAAGTAATATTGATCTTAAAAAGATAGTTGATAAAGTTTCAGAAACAATTGATACACAATCAACAACAGAGCTTATTGCAGAAAAAATAGATAAAATTTTAGATGAATTAGAAGATAGTGATAAGGTACTTAAAGATTATATTCCTGATAGAGCTTTTGATACTATTGAAAAACTTATTTATGATAATAAAGAGGTTATTACAAAAGAAATTTGTGATACTTTAAAGAATCCAGAAGTAAGTAAGAAAATTAAAAATGCTATTCTTGGAAAAGTTTTAGGTGGACTTGGTGGGATGATTGCTATGTTTGTTAGTGTTGATGGAATATATGATAAGTTTGTAATTTCAATTGAAGAATATCTTGAAGAACCAGAAAATGCAAATGCTTTATGCAAGTATATAGTGTCATATATTGAAAAGCTTGCAAATAATAATATTTCAGATGTTGTTAAGAAGTTACCTGTAGGACTTAGTGTTGATCTAGCAGTTGTTTTATCTGACAAGGCAACTGGTCTTTTAACAGAGGGAGATAATATTCAAAAACTTAGAGCTAAATTAGTAGGTTTTGTTGCTTCACATGAATCTTATGATGAGCTTTTATGCAAGTTTGATTCAAATTATGTAAGTAAATTAGAAAGGCTTTTAAGAAGCACTATTAATAACATTAGTGAAAGTTTAGAATTTAAAACAGGTGTTAAACAGGCAATTTCAGTAGCTAAAAAAGAACTTTTAGCATATGAGATTGATAAAGATGAGAAAACAAAGAGTGAAATTATTGTTGGTATAGATAGTTTATTTGAAAGTAATTATGATAATTTCATAGAAAGTGATTTACAAGGAGTAATTGAGCTGATAGATGTTCAAAGTATTGTTGAGGAACAAATTAATGCTTTTGATGTTGAGGAAGGTGAAAAGATAATTCTTGGAATTGCTAGTAAGGAACTTAGTGCGATTACTTGGCTTGGTGCAGTTCTTGGTGGGATACTTGGGATTTTATCACCACTTTTATCAAATTTATATATGTAATAAGTTAAAAAAAATATGTTATATTAATAATAGTAGAGTTCAAGGTTAATTAGCCTTGAACTCTTTTTTAAACAAATGAATTTTAGGAGGAAATATAAATGTTTGATTATAAAATTTTTGATTCACATGCTCATTACAATTCAGAACAGTATGATGAGGATTTAGATAGAGTTATTGAGGAAATGAAAGAAAATAGAGTTATAGGTGTTATGAACTGTGGAACTGATGTTAAAAGTTCAAAAGATGTTATAGCACTTGCTGAGAAAAATGATATGTTTTATGCTGCGGTAGGAATTCACCCATCAGATGCTTTTGGAGTTGATGATGGAATGATGAGTGAAATTGAAGAGCTTGCAGGTCATGATAAAGTTAAGGCTATAGGTGAGATAGGACTTGATTATTACTGGGAAGAAAATCCTTCAAGAGAAGAACAAAAAGATACTTTTAGAAGGCATTTAGCGTTAGCTAAAAAACTTAATATGCCAGTTATTATACATGATAGAGATGCTCATCAAGACACTCTTGAAATTATGAAGGAATATCCGCAGGTTACAGGAGTTGTTCACTGTTTTTCGGGTTCAGCTGAAATGGCAATTGAGTGTTTAAAACTTGGATATTATATAGGGATAACAGGGGTTGTAACTTTTAAAAATGCTAAAAAAATTATTGACGTAGTTGAAGTGGTTCCAATGGATAAACTATTAGTTGAAACTGATGCACCATTTATGGCACCTGTTCCTAACAGAGGGAAACGAAATCAATCAAATTATATTGAGTACGTAATAGAAAAAATTGCAGAGATAAAAGGAATTTCATCTGTTGAAGTTAGTGAAAAAACAATAGAAAATACGAAAAAATTATTTAACATTGTGTAAAGTTTATATAAATTAAGTATAGTTGTAAGAAATAAGTAATAAATATGGTCTTATAAAGAAATTAAAAATTACTTATTTGTGCAAAGTAGCACATTTGACTGCTCTATACTAGCAATAGAGCTAGTTAGAGCAGTTTTTATATTCTTTTAAAATTGGCTAGATAAGGGAACTATTGTTAACAATGAAGAAAAAGGTTTACATTAAAAATAATTTTATTACTTTTGTAATATTTTTGTAAGATGTTTGACACAAAATGGAAAGTATTATATAATTCAGAAATAAAGAATGCCAAAGGAGGCCGTTATGGGGGACAAATTAAATAACCTGAAAGACCACTTCTTTGACAGTCCAAAAAAGAAAGTTATAGCAATAGTATCAGGGCTAGCGATTGTAGGGGTAGGTTTTAGTGTAGTTTATAAGCCGGTGCAAATAAAAGTTGGTGATCAGGTAATAAAAACTTCTACAATTATGGGGACTGTTCAAGATGTTTTAGAGAAAAATGATGTATCTTTAGAACAAAAGGATAAAGTAGTACCAGCATTAAATACTAAATTAGCAAAAAACTCAGTTATAAACGTTACAAGAGCACAAGAGGTTGTGTTGTTAGCAGATGGAAAAGAGAGAACACTTAAAACACCAGAAACTTCAGTAAAAGACTTTTTAAAAGAAGAGGGAGTTACACTCGCTGAAAAGGATAGAGTTGTTCCGGATATGGATACAAAAATAGAGAAGGGACAAAAGATTGAAGTTATAAGGGTTGAAGAAAAAATAGTTAAAGAAAATGAAGATATAGAATTTGAAGTTACAGTGAAAAATAACAAAGATTTGGACAAGTCTGTAAAGAAAACTGTTCAAGAAGGTGAACTTGGTAAAAGAGAGATAACAGCTAGATTAGTTTATGAAAATGGAAAGCAAATAGGTAAGGAAATATTATCTGAAAAGGTAGTTTCAGAGCCTAAAAATAAAGTTATTGAGCAAGGAACAAAGGAGAAGGAAGTAATTGTTTCAAGAGGTCCTTCAAAACCAAATTCGAATACAAATACAAATTCGAATGCAAATTCAAGCTCAAGTTCAAGCGGTAATAGTAGCAACAATAGTACTGGTGGAGGAAGTTCACAACCATCATCAGGTAAAACAATGGTAATGCAATCAACTGCATACTATCAAGGTAGTGTTACTGCAACGGGAACAACACCTAGAAGAAATCCAGGTGGGCTTAGTACTGTAGCTGTTGATCCAAGAGTAATTCCACTAGGTTCAAAGCTTTATATCGAAGGTTATGGCTATGCTATAGCTGAAGATACAGGTGGAGCTATTAAAGGAAATATTGTTGATGTATTTTTAAATACAGCACAGGAGTGTAGAAACTGGGGAAGAAGAAGTGTTAAAGTAACAGTAGTTGCTTATCCAGGTCAATGGTAGAATGTATAAGGGCTGTCCTAATTGAAAGGTTGGGACAGCCTTTTCATGTGGAGAATTAATGAGGGTAAAAACTTGCATACCTTATACAGAAGATTTAAAATAGAACTATTAATGGTTTAGAAAGACTAACAAAAGAAAGGGAGATTTTAACCTTGATTAAAGAAGTTATAGTAGTAGAAGGAAGAGATGATATTACAGCAGTTAAAAGAGCATTAGATGCAGAGCTTATAGCTGTTGGTGGATTTGGAATAAACAGAGCTGTTTTAGAAAGAATTAAAGAAGCTCAAAAAAGAAAGGGTGTTATAGTTCTAACTGATCCAGATTTTGCAGGTGAAAAAATTAGAAGTATTATCAGAAAAAGAGTACCAGATGCAAAACATGCATATATTGCAAGAGCTGATGGAACTAGAGCTAAAGATGGCAACATAGGTGTTGAGAATGCTTCACCAGAAGTTATTATAAGAGCTTTAGAGGAAGCTAAAATTACAGTTGTAGAAAAAAGAGAAGAATTTGTAATTGGAGATTTGGTTTTCTTTAAATTGTCAGCAGATCCAAGAGCTAAGGAAAGAAGAGAGTTTCTTGGTAAAGAGCTTTCAATTGGTTATGGTAATGCAAATCAGCTTTTAAGTAGACTTAATAATTATGGGGTTACTAAAGAAGAGTTTGTTCACGCTATGGAAAAAGTAGAAGAAAGAATGAAATAATTTAATTTGTAGGAGAAATTTTTATATGAATAAAGAAATTAAAACAAGAGACCTTGTCGAGAAGTATAATTTTAAATTTACTAAAGCACTTGGTCAGAACTTTTTAACTGATGAGTCAGTTTTAAATGACATCGTTGATGGAGCAGAAGTTTGTGATGAGGATTTAGTAATAGAAATAGGTCCAGGAGTTGGAACACTTACATCAAGACTTTTAAATAGAGCTAAAAGGGTTGTTGCAATAGAACTTGATAATACACTTATTCCAATACTTATGGAAGAACTTGGAGATAATCCAAAGTTTCAATTAATACATAATGATGCTTTAAAAGTTAATTTTGATGAGATTATAGGAGATGAAAAGAGTGTTAAGCTTGTTGCTAACCTTCCATACTATGTTACAACTCCTATTATAGCAGGGCTTTTAAAAGGTGGATGTAATTTTAAATCACTTACAATTATGATTCAAAAAGAAGTTGCAGAGAGGATAAATGCTAAGCCTAATACAAAGGATTATGGTGCTTTAACATTCCTTGTTCAATATTATTGTAATACAAGTATTGTGAGAAATGTACCAGCTAAATGTTTTATGCCTGCACCAAAAGTTGATTCAATAGTTATTAAACTTGATAAACTTCCAGAAACAAGAGTTAAACCAGACAATGAAAAATTATTCTTTGATATGATAAGGAACTCTTTCAATATGAGAAGAAAAACTTTATGGAATTCAACTAAAGCTTTAGGTCTTTCAAAAGAGAAACATGAGCTTGCTTATGAAGAAGCTGGGATTGATCCTAAAAGAAGAGGAGAAACTCTTACAATGGAAGAATTCTGTGAGTTATCAAATAGAATGAATTACCATATGAAAAATCAATAGTTAGATTATGTTAAGGCACTTCGGTATGAAGTGCCTTTTTTGTGTGCAAAAGTTTACTTAACAATTTATAATTATTTGTTCTAAATGTACTAAGTAGAAAATATATTTATAAAAAAGATGGTTATATAAGCAATATTTTTTAAACATATTCTGAATGCTATGCATATAATCATATAATATAATGAATAATCAAATCGGAGGATTAGTACATTGGCACATAGCAAGTTATATAGAAGTTTTATAATTTTACAAGAGGATGAGAGAGGTCATTCAGTTTCTAAAGAGAAACCTCTATCAGGTTATGCTAAGATTGAGGTAAAGGGGAATAAGTGCAAGGTTGCTTTTTATGCACAAAACCTTAAAAAAGAGTACGGCAGCTGCCACATGATGCTTATATGTAATAAGAAAGATACTAAGGCTTTAGTAGGTCTTGGTGCTATGAACATAACTGAACAAGGCAAAGTTGAAAATAGCCTTGAGCATGATGCTGATAACATAGGTGGTACAGGAATTAGCTACGATAAAATAGTTGGAGCAGCTATTTGTAAAGAGGTTGCTGGAAAAATGGTATATCTTATGTGTGGTTTCTTAAATGGAGAGCAACCAACAAATAATTGGAAAGACTATAAACATGTAAGTTGTACAAAGTCACAAAAAGAAGAAAAGAAATCATATGTAAAAGATTGTGATGATAAAGAGGATGAAAAGCACAAACATAAGCATCATGATGATGATTGTGATTCTGAAAAAGAAAATAAAAAAGAGCATGAAAATAAAGAAGAACATGAAAAGCATGATGATTGTGATAAAAAAGAAGATGAATGTGGATGTAAAGATAGACCTAATAAATTTGATGAGTATGAAGAAAGTATTCAAGTAGAAGGTCTAGAGAGAGGTCAGGAAGATACTATAGAGCTTAGAGGTGCTATGGGGGAGTTCTTTATGAATGTTGTTGAGGGGCTTGAAGAAGTTAAAATGACAGATGATATTAAAAATACTAAATGGTTTAAAGTTCCTGTTAAATGTTTTGAAGATATGTGTAATATATGTCATTATAACAAATATACAACTTTGTATTATCCAATGATAAATTATTACCCATATATAATTCAAAAAGGTTGCTTTATGGTTGGACTTAAATGTAATGATAAAGGAAAAATTAAATATTTAATTTATGGAGTTCATGGATGTAAAGATAAAATGAGTCAGCCTTATTCAGGTAAAACAGGATTTGTAACTTTTGTACCAGATAAAGAGGGTAGTGATACAGGATGCTGGCTTATGTTCTATGACTTTAGAAATAGTATGGTAGTTGTACCAATGAAATAATCAAATATCAAAAGAGCCTACTTTTAAAATGAGGTTCTTTCTCATCTTTGGTGAAATAGAATACTGAATACATTAGAAAAGGGCATCCTAAAATGCCCTTTTGTTGTATACTTATTTTTTATACCCATACTTGAGTAAGAACCTAAAATGAAAGTAGGCTCTTTTTTTATACGGTTGTTTAAGTAAATATGTTAATCGAAGGGCATTAATTTATGAATAATCAAAAGGCTTCGAAGTTAGTATGTGCACAAATTGAAATAATTAAGCATATTTATAATTAAAAATAAATATATTTTATAGAATAAACGTCTATTTAATTATGTGAAGAGGAGGAGAGGTTAAAAGATGAATAAAAAACAATTATTGGTTACTACTATATTAGTTGTTTTGATGGGTGTTATGGTATTCATGCAACAGTTTTTTGAAACTAATATACAGAAGGTTGCATTAGTTAATAACAATATTGAAGATATGTTGAATTATACAGCTTTAGATGGAAATATGTTATATAGTCTTCCTGATAATTGGACATCAAAAATATCAGAGCCACAAGATTACATAGTTTATAACAATAATTTTGTTAGTGAATCTATGGGGATTGTAGGATATGTTCAAATTTTAAGTACAAAAACAGAAATAGATGATTTGATTGCTATAGATAAACAGGGGTTTGAAGCTGAAAAAGTTAACAATATTAAGGTTGTTGATGAAAAGTTTAAAGATGTAAATGTTAAAAAAATGAAGTATGAAGAAAAGACAGCAAACGGAAGAAATTATTTAACACAAGCATATTATTTTCCTATGGGAGAAGAGTTAAAGCTTAAAATAAATTTTTCAGCTAGTATGGATAAGTATAAAGAAAATTATGAAACAGTTTATAGACTTATTTTAGAGAGCTTTAAGAAAGCTAAATAGTCATTGATTTAGAGTGTTATACGTATTATAATTTAAATGTTAGTAAAGAGAAGCTAAAAAATTAGCTTCTCTTTATTAGTATAGGTGAAAAAAACGGGCAAAGTAGGGGGTTATATGAAGTCAGTTTTATTTAATATTTTTGGGATTAATGTCTATGGTTATGGATTAATGATAGCTATAGGAATTTTATGTGCAGTTTTTATGCTTAATAAAAAGGCAAAAGCTAAAGGTTACAATGAAGATTCTATCTTCAATATGATTATAATTACAGTTATTATGGGAATACTAGGAGGAAAAGTATTATATATCATAACAGATTTTAAGGATGTTATGAAAGAACCAAGTAAGATATTTACCCAGTTTGGTTACGGTTTTGTAATTTATGGTGCTATAATATTTGGTATTTTAAGTGTATTCTTATATTGTAAGAAAAAGAAATGGAATTCACTAGAAATTTTTGATATGGTTGCACCTTGTGTAGCATTAGCACAAGGATTTGGAAGAATAGGTTGTTTTTTTGCGGGATGTTGTTATGGTGCTGTGACAGAAGGCCCATTATATCTAATTTTTCCAGCAGGAGGTCTTGCACCAGCAGATGTTCATTTGCATCCAACTCAAATTTATTGTGCAATTTTTGATTTTCTTTTAGCAGCATATTTATTGTGGTATGCTAAGAATAGGGAGAAAAAGTCTGGAGATACAATATGTATGTATTTAATTATATATAGTATTGGTAGATTTTTAATTGAATTTTTAAGAAATGACCCAAGAGGGAATGTTGGGATGCTTAGTACATCTCAATTTATTTCAATATTCATGCTAATAGCAGGAATACTGATTTATAATAGACATAGATTCAAAGGGAGAAAGAAAAGTGAACATTAGAAAAATAACTTTTAGCGTTGTTTTGATTGCTATAATTGGTGGGGCAATTGCATTTTTAATGAATGGACCATCTATGTTTAACAGTATAGCAGTTAAGATAGGTTTAAAAAATAACTATTTTAATTACTTTAATGAAGGTGTTGTAACTGAGGTTGCAATGCAAAGTACAAGAGATCCAGGATTCAGAATAATTGTTACTGAACCAAGTGCAATTAATGATGTTTATAAAGTTTTATCAGATGGAAGACCAGTTTCAAAATCTGATAAGAGTACTTTACAACCGGATTATAAAGTGCAAATATTCCAAGGAAGTAAAGTTTCTACATATGATTATGTAGCCGGACAAACATCAGGAAGTACAGGAAACTTCTATTCAGGTGATGAAGTCTTCCATTTATCTAAGAGATTAGATAACCAAATTATTCAAAATTTATCATTCGTACAAAAACCAAGAGACTTTAATAGTATTTATTATGGTTCAATATTAGATGTTTTAAAAGCAGATAAAACACAACTTACAACAAATAGTCCAAAAGTTGCAGTTAATGTACTTGATGATTATTTATGTACTAAGTTCTTATTATCTGTTGATATGCAAAACTTCTTAAGTGAGGCACAAGAAATTGTTCCAGGAATTCAGTTTATGAATCATGATAGAAGTAAATATAATATAATTGTAAATGTAGAATGTTATGGATATACATCAAAAACATTTAGAACTATTATTACAATTAATGATAAAAATAATAACTCTGAGAAAAAGTATTATGTACAAGGGGAATATGACGGGTCATGGAATACACAGATATTCAATTCAATGCCTCAGTCATGGAACAACTAAAGAGGAGTGAAAAAATAAAATGGGAAATTGTTCAGGTTGTGCTAGTAAAAGTTCATGTTCATCAGCAAATGATGATAAAGGATGTTCAAGCAAAAGCAATATAATGATGAAACTTATGCCTAAATACGGCAAAATTAAAAATGTTATAGGTGTAGTAAGTGGAAAAGGTGGAGTTGGAAAGTCAACTGTTACAGGAATGCTCGCTATATCATTAAGAGAACAAGGTTATAAAGTTGGAGTTTTAGATGCTGATATTACAGGACCTTCAATGCCAAGAATTTTTGGTATTCAAAATGAAAAAGCTACAATGATACCAGTTGATGATAATAAAAATGTTAAATTTGAGCCTGTTTTAACTAAAGCAGGAATTAAGGTTATATCACTTAATCTTATTAATGAAGCAGAGGATACTCCAGTAATATGGAGAGGACCAGTTATTACTGGGGTTTTAAATCAAATGTATCAACAAACTAATTGGGAAGAGTTAGATTATCTTTTAATAGATATGCCACCAGGTACAGGAGATGTTGCTTTAACAATAATGCAACAATATCCTGTTAAAGAATTAGTGGTAGTTTCAACACCACAAGATATGGTTTCTATGATTGTTAAGAAACTTGTTAATATGGCAGAGAAATTTAAAATTAATGTAAGAGGTGTTGTTGAAAACATGGCTTATATTGAGTGTGAATGTGGAAGAAAAATGAAGGTGTTTAGTAAAAAATCTTCAGAAGAATGTGCACAGTACTTAGGACTTCCACTAATTGCAGAACTTCCAATTAATATTGATCTTACAGAAGCTTTAGAAGAAGGAAGAGCAGAAAAATATATAGCAGATCATCCACTTTATTCAAGTGTATTTTCAGCATTATATTAATGTATAAAGAAAAAACATCAAGAGTTTTAACTTTTGGTGTTTTTTTCATGAAAAAAATATTCAATTTGCTTTTTTGAAAAAATAAATTTATATAAGTAGAAATTTGTCTAATTTAGAGGTTTTTGATATAATTTTAATAAACTTTTAAAAAAGTGTTAAAAAAGTTTCGAAAAAATTAAATTTTTTACAAAAAAATTTGGTTTGAATATATGAAATTTTAATTGAATATAAAACTAAAAGTTGAATTTTGATCGCAAAAGTTTAAAAAAATTATTAATTTTTTAAAAAAAAATAATAAGCAAAAAAATAATATAAAGATATGGTATGATATTAGTTGAATTTACAAAAAATTAAAAAGCTACAAAAAAATTTATATTTATAATTTTGTAAAATAAATTTATGTGATTGATTAAAGAATTTTGGATTATTAAAAAACAAAATGTGATTATGGAGGAAAAAATACATGACAAAGAAATACATTTCCATATTAGCTATATTTTTTATGACTTTTAATGTATATAATAATATGATAATACATGTAAATAATAAAATATTTTTAGCAATTAATGTGGTATTAGGTTTAGCATCTGTTTATGTAACAAGAAAAGAGAGTGTATCTTTAATAAAACTTGGTGCAATAGGTGTAGCAGGTGTTTTATTTGTATTGAATAAAAATGGTATGTTCTTATATAGTGTTTTAGGTATATGTGCGGCATATGTAGATACCAAAGAAAGTTTTGTAACAATAGCAAAAAGAATATTAACAATTGAAGGCTTTTTCTTTGCATTAATTGTAGTGCTAGATTTAATAGGAGTTGTACATAGTAAAGTTTATTATACATCAAGCGGAAGTCATAGATATGATTTAGGGTTTGGAAATCCTAATACAACAGCAATAAGAATGTTTATTATAGCTATGTGTGCTATGTATATTTACAAAAAAGAAAAATATAATAAATACTTATTCTTTTTAGCAACAGTA
>JBOGAY010000186.1:0-4096 GCA_051655925.1 Sarcina sp.
CTATGCATTTTTAGCTTTAATGGCAGTAATTTATGGACCAAAAACAGCTTTTGCTATTGGATTTTTAGGACATACTCTAAAAGATTTAACTTATGGTTCACCTTGGTTTAGTTGGATTATTGCTTCAGCAGTGATGGGATGTATTATTGGTTTTGCTAGTAAGAGAATTAAAATCTCAGATGGTATCTTTGAGAAGAAACAAATAATTATTTATAATATATATCAAATAATTGCGAATGCTATTGCTTGGGGATTTGTAGCTCCAACATTAGACTTTGTTTTATATAAAGAGCCGATAGAAAAAGTTTATATACAAGCAGCAGTTGCTGGTGTATCAAATGCAATTACTTGTGGAGTGCTAGGTACAATACTTATCTACACATACTCAAAAACAAGAATTAGAAAAGGTAGTCTTAAAAAGGAATATCTTTAATTTAGAGAATACCAGATAAGCTCATTTGGTATTCTATTTTATTTTTAGCGTAAAAAATTATGTAGAATAACAGGGGGAATGATAGATTGAAAAAACCAGTTATTGAATTTAAAGATTTTAGTTTTCAATATAGAGCACAAGAGTGTCCAACTTTAAATAATATAAACCTTACAATATATGAAGGGGAGAAAATTCTAATAGTAGGACCTTCAGGATGTGGTAAGAGTACAATTACTAACTGTATAAATGGACTTGCACCTTTCTTATATGAGGGAGAAATTACAGGAAGTCTAAAAGTTAATGGAATAGAAACTAGAGATAGTGATATTGCAGGGCTTTCAAATGAAGTTGGAACAGTTTTACAAGACCCAGATGGGCAATTTATAGGACTTACAGTAGCAGAAGATATAGCTTTTAAGCTTGAGAATGACTGTGTACGACAAGAAGAGATGAAAAGAAGAGTTGATATAGTTTCAAAAGTGGTAGGGGTAGATACGTACCTTGATGCTTCACCTCATAGCTTATCAGGGGGACAAAAGCAAAGAGTAACTCTCGCAGGAGTTATGGTTAGTGATGCGAGTATACTTCTTTTTGATGAACCACTTGCAAGTTTAGATCCTGCAACAGGAAAAACATCAATTGAACTTATAGATAAGATTCATAAACAAAATAATAAAACTATTGTAATCATAGAACATAGACTTGAAGATGTTTTACATAGAGATGTTGACAGAATTATAGTTATGCATGAGGGTGAGATACTTGCAGATGTGAATCCAGATAAACTTTTAGCAAGTGATATTTTAATTGAAAATGGAATAAGAGAACCACTTTATGTTACAGCATTAAAATATGCAAATATTCCAGTTACAAAAGAAATGAAATCAGCAAGTATTAATACTATACAGCTTGATGAATATAAAGAAAAGCTTGTAAAGTGGAGTAGTGATGTAGCAGAAGTTGCTAGTACAAAAGAAACTGAGTCTATATTAGAGTTCAAAAATGTTGATTTTGCTTATAGTAAAAATGGAAAGCAGATTTTAAAAGATGTTTCATTTAAAGTAGAAAAAGGTGAAATACTTAGTATAGTCGGAAGAAATGGTGCAGGTAAATCTACTATTTCAAAGCTTATATGTGGTTTCTATAAACCAACAAAAGGACAAGTTCTTTTTGAAGGTAGAGATATGATAAAAGATACTATTAAAGAGAGAGCAGAAAATATAGGAATAGTTTTACAAAATCCAAATCAGATGATTTCAAAACCTATGATTATGGAAGAAGTAGGGCTTGGTCTAAAGGCTAGAGGTGTTGCACCAACAGAGATTAAAGAAAGAGTTATTGAAACTCTTAAGATTTGTGGACTATATCCATTTAGAAACTGGCCAATATCAGCTTTAAGTTATGGACAAAAGAAGAGGGTGACAATAGCTTCTATCTTAGTTTTAAATCCTAAAGTTATCATCCTTGATGAGCCAACAGCAGGACAAGATTTTAAGCATTACACAGAAATTATGGAATTTCTTGTAGACTTAAATAAAAAAGGAGTTACTATAATCATGGTTACTCATGATATGCATTTAATGCTTGAATATACTGATAGAGCAGTTGTTCTTGCTGATGGGGAAAAGATAGATGAAGATATAGCTTCTAACATTTTAACTAATGGAGAAGTTATAGAAAGAGCTAACCTTAAAGAAACTTCACTTTATGAATTAGCAGTAAAACTTGGATTTGAAAAGCCAAGAGACTTGGTAAATAAATTTATTGAAGTTGATAGGAGGGAAAGATAATGCAAACAATGCTTGAGTATTCAAACAAAAATTCATTTGTGCATAAGTTAACAGGTGCAACAAAAATGTTATTCTTACTAGCTTATGTTATAGCATCAATGATAAGTTATGATACTAGACTTTTAGCGGGACTTCTTGTTTTAAGTTTTATAATATTTAAGGTTTCAAAAGTTGAGTTTAAGGATATATCATTTGTATTTTACTTTATAGTTATCTTTCTTGTGATAAACTCACTTTTAATTTTCCTTATCTCACCATATCAAGGTTGTGAGATATATGGAACAAAGACAGTGCTTTTTAAAATAACTAATTACTATCAAGTAACATCAGAGCAGTTATTCTATCAACTTAACTATATCTTAAAATATCTACTTATAACTCCAATGGCACTTATATTTATGGTTGCAACTGATCCAAGTGAATTTGCAGCATCACTAAATAAAATAGGTGTAAGTTATAGAGTAGCATATTCAGTAGCGATAGCTCTAAGATATGTGCCAGATATTCAAAGAGAATACCATGATATAGCTTTTGCACAACAAGCAAGAGGAATTGACATGTCAAGAAAAGCTAGTGTTATGACAAGAATTAAAAATGCTTCAGTAATTATAATGCCACTTATTTTCTCAAGTTTAGAGAAGATAGATAAAATAAGTTGTGCTATGGAGATTAGAGCATTTGGAAGTAAGAAAAAACGTACTTGGTATAGTGTAAAAAAATTCTCAAAATCAGACTATGCAGTTATGATATTTGGACTTTGTCTTGTAATTTTATCAGGATATTTAATATATGTGAATGGTGGAAGATTCTATAATCCATTCGTTTAAAAGTTATCGACAAAAAACTATGAACTGACTTGATTGGTTTATAGTTTTTTTATTTTATTTTTTAAAAGGGGTTAATTTAGAATAATACATTTGCTATGTGATGTGAAAGTTTTATTAAATATAAGGAATATATTTACATATTATTTTAGTACAGTAATATAAAGATAAGACAAGGGAATAGACTTAAGCTAGGAATTGATCTTTTTTATAGAAAGCTATTCGGAAAAAATGGGTATATAAAAGTAAAAAAAAGAATAAAGAGAGACCTTAAGGAGGGGTGTTACAGTATGGACAGTTATTATAATTTTCGGTATGGTAGGTTCACTGCCTTATATAGTTTTTATGTTAGGGTGGAATATATTTGAGATTAAAAAGTTTTTGTTTTAATTTTTTTAGTTCATAGTTTTTAGTGATTAAAAACTTCTTATTAAATTTTTGTTATTTGGATGAAAGAAAAATAAAGTTCTCCTATAATTTAGAAAGAAAACATATTAAAGTTTTAGGGGGCGCTTATAGTGAAGAATAAAAAAATGCTTATAAATGTTATTGCACTGTCGATGCTTATAGTTTCAGGGGTTTTGATATTAGAATCTTCTTCAAGTTTAGAATTAAACAATTTAGTTGATAACACTCCATTAATGGCAGGTTTACCATTTTATATAGGTAGTATTGTGTTAATTATCGGAACAGGGATTTGTGATTTGTTATGTTTAAAAAGAGTTAGTAAAAGTGTAAAAAGAATTACACTAATAAGTTGTTCTGTATTTTTGATTTTTATAGGTTACACAATCTTATTAATACCTAAAGGCTATAGAGTTATAGCTTACTTAGAACCCATAATGGCTATCTTAGGTTTTTTAACATATTTTATTGTGATTATAAATGCATTTATTGAAATCTTGAAACTAAATAGCATAGAGATTAATGATGATAAAAGTGAGAAGAATCAGAATGGTATTCTACCTACTATTATTAAATCTTTAGTAATGATGAGTTATATTAGTATTCTATGTTTTGCACCACTGTATGGAATATTTGCTATAGGT
>JBOGAY010000187.1:0-4980 GCA_051655925.1 Sarcina sp.
TTTTTGTATCATTAAATAAAGTTATCTGATAGCTAGTATTTCCAATATTCCTAGCAAGTAGGAATAAAGAACTAGACGCTTCTAGATACACACAGTGTACCCTTTAGGCGCTAAATCATAGATTTAGACTAAAGGGCAATTTCGACTAAGCATTTAAGACAAGCTTGAATTGAGTCTGCGTTTATTAAAATTATATTACATTATTTGGAAATTTATTAAAAAAGTGGTACAATACTTTTTAGCTAAAAAAATATAAAAGAGGTGTTTGTAGTGAAGTTAAATAAAGGTCAGATAATGTGGAATACTATCATCTTTATTTTTATATTAATTTTTGTGAAAGTAACAAGTGCTTTATTTGGAGAAGCTAATCAAGTGGTTGGAGTAGCTGTTGTAACAAGTGCACTTGCATTTATTCAAAGGGATTTAACTATTTCTCCGGTAGAGAATTTATTGAAACTTATAGCACTTAATATATTTACTGGTGTTTTCGCTAGTCTTGCATTAGTTAATCCTTGGATAGGTATTCCGGTTAACTTTTTATCATTATTTATTATAGGTTACTTCTTTAGTTCAAAACTTAAGGATCCGCTTATTATACCAATAGGATTTCAATATTTGTTTATGTTATATAGTCCTGTTCAGGGGAGAGATTTTATTCTTAGGATAGGGTCTTTAATCTTTGGGGCATTTGCAACTATGGCTATACAATTTGTTTTTAATAAAGGAAAAGTTGAAAAAACATTTATAGTTACATTAAAAGGGGTGTTATTAGATTTAAAGTCTAATATAGAAGAAGGAAAAGATACTAAAGAATTAGCTCTTGCGAAAATTAATAATATGAAAAAAGTCATTTATGAAAGTAGAAAACACAAATTTTTCTTGAGTGAGGGAGGAGAAAAATTTACTAATATAATATGTCTTTTAGAAAGAATAACTTTAAATTTAAATAAAGAAAAATTAATTGAGGAAAGTAAAAAAGAAGAATTTTTAAATGGACTTAACAACTTGCTAGAAAGAGTAGATAAAAAAAGTTTTAGTGATTTGAAAATTGATGATTCAGGTATATATAAATCAGATTTAGAATTCTGTGTAAACAAACTTGTTTTGGAAATTAAAGAACTAGAAAATATTGAAACTAACAAGTCTGATTATGAGAAAAAAGATATTCCAGATGCTTTTACAAGTATTAGAATTTTTAAAGATAACTTTAAGAAGGATACTTTAAAAGTGTCTTATGGATTTAAACTTGCAATTTTATTAACTATTGCAGCTTTTATTGTTGATATTATGAATATTTCAGAAGGAAGATGGATTGTCTATACTATGTTTTCACTTTTACAACCTTATTTAGAGTTAACTAAGGAAAGAGCTAGATATAGAATAGAAGGGACTATTTTAGGGGCTATTCTAGTACTTACTTTATTTTCATTTATAACAAATCCTATGCTTAGAGGATTGATAGTTCTTGGAGCTGGATATTGTAATCCATATGCTAAACATTATAGAAGTCTTATGATTATTGTCACAACATCAGTCTTAGCTGACATGGGGGTAACAGGAAATACTTTAGAGTTTGCGGTAACAAGGTTATTGTTTGTTGTAATTGGTGCGATTACAGTAGTTATTGTTAGTAAATATATTTGTCCGTATAAGCTTTCAGATGGTAATGAAGAGATTAAAAATACTTGTGATATGATAATTGATACAATGAATTATGAAATTGAAAATGATAATAATAAAAATACACTTAGAACATTATATCTTTTACCAGCTTTTTTTGAGACAAGGGTTAATGTTGTAAATAGTTGTCCGAATGAAATTGGAGAACTTAAAAAATTTTTCAATGAGAAAAGAAAAATATTAAATAATATTTATACTAAATTTTATTATAAAGAGAAAGAAAAAAACGAAAATATATTTATAGATCAATAATGAAATTTATAAAAATAAGAAAAAGATATTTAAATTTTAATAATATAAGGAGTCTACAAGTTAGGCTCTTTTTGCGTTAAAATATATAGTTAAATGAAATTTTAAAAAGAGTAGGAGATATGTTATAGTTTTAGTAGGGGGTGTTAATATGCACAATATAAAAGGAATAGTATTTTTTGACGTTGATGGAACATTAATTGATTGTAGAAAAGGGATAGAAGAACCTAGTCAAAAGACAAAGGATGCTATTAAAAAATTAAGAGAAAATGGATATTTAACAATACTTGCAACAGGAAGACCAATGAGTTTCCTTGCAGAGCCATTATTAACGTTAGGACTTGATGGATACATTACATCAAATGGTACATATATAGAGCTTAATAGTGAGGCTATATTTGATGATGCTATACAAAAAGATGTGATGGATACTATTATAGATGAGTTAAATAAAGAGAGAATAGATTATTTATTAGAAGGGCAAAGCAAAAGCTATATAAATAGTTTTGAAACACCAGGAAGTAAAAAAGTACTTGATGGATTTGCACTTCCATTAGAAAATATAACTGATGAGTGGCATAAAGACGAAATTTCAATAAGTAAGATTGTCATTATTGATGATGGGCAAGCTACTTTTAAAGATTTTATGTTAAAATATGATAATGATTTTGTCTTTATGCAGCATCCAGGTCAAACATCTTATGATATGTATAGAAAAGGATGTACAAAAGCTTACGGAATCAAGCATCTTATAGAAAAACTTGAAATTCCAGTTGAAAAAACATATGCGTTTGGTGATGGTGAGAATGACATAGAAATGTTTGAACTTGTTGCACATGGTATAGCTATGGGAGATAGTCATAAAGATTTATTACCTCATGCTTATGATAAAACTGATTCTGTTGCAGATGAAGGAATATACAATGCATTAGTTAAAATGGAAATGATATAAATAGAAGCGGGGTGAATTTTTTACCCCGCTTTTTCTAATACATAATATGCACCAATACTATGAATTTTTAATATAGTATATTATAGTGAGGTGTAATTATGTTCGGAGATAGTAGCAGAAAAAGTAAATTTAAAAAAGTTTCTTCTTTAGTAGCTATGACGGTTATATTTTATTTGTTATATTATCTTCTTTTTCATAATTTTAAAGAAATATATAGTAGTATGATTCAGATGGTTGCACAGGCACCTTTTGATATGCTAATAACTGGTTGTTTATTTAATTATATTTTGAATAGAAAAGAGGAAAAAGAGGAAGAAAAAAAATTGAATATGCTTATAGATATTTTTTATAGTGAGATAGGTAATGATATTTTAGATATAATGGTAAAATCTGATGACTGCATTAATGAAGTTAGGCAGTTTACTTTAATAAAAAGAGATTGGCAAGAAGAGGAATTTGAAATTTTATTTGAAAAATTAGATAATTTCAAATATTGTGCTGATGTTGATAAAGTAGATTTAGAAAAATTAAAAGCAAAGTTAGAAGAGGCAACACCTTTAATTTTAGATCTTTTAACAAATCCGAGTATTCAAAAAAATGATGAGTTCAATGAAATTATATTATCTATATTCCATTTAAAGAGTGAATTAGATGATAGATATAACGAGATAAATATGGAAGAATATGAGAAAGATCATATAAAGAAAGATATGGATAATATGTATAAGTTAGTAGCTAAAAAGTGGGTTGTGTATATGTATCATTTAAAAGAATTTTGCCCACCTTTATTTGTTAAAGCTCTCATAAAATCACCATTTGATAATAGGGATTATAAAGTTAAGGATAAAGATATTTTGGTGAATAAATAAAGGACAAGTTTTTAGGCTTGTCCTTTATTTTATAAAATTTTATGATTGAAATGTAGGTACATCATAAGTAAAGTGATCTGATGAACTATAAATATCCATGTGTTCCTTCATTAAATCTGCAATTTCTTTAGCATACCAAACATTAGTTGAATACTGATGCCAAATACTTGATATTTGTGGTGAAAATCTTAATTTATATACTGTATTTTGAGAATAGTAACTATTATGAATATAGTTACTTGATACAAAATCAGCAGCACCAGCAATTGCAGCTGAAATAGATGTCCAACCATGAGTATAAGCATAAGTAGTTCCAAGGATTAAAGCTCTATTAGGGAAAGCAGAACTATTATCATATGCACCTATTCCAAATAAATTATATACAGTTACAGGATGAGGTAATTGTTGCATTTGATATCCAACAAGTTGTCCTTGCCCATTGTATATAGGTTGGCTTTGAATTGCTATTTGTGAAATAGTTACCCCTTTAGCAAGTCTACTTCTACCATAGCCTGTTTCTAAAATACTCTGATTAACAAAATAAAGAGGATCTATGTTGTAATTTTTACATGCATTAACAAAAGCTTGTCCTTGACCTGAAAGCACACCCTTTCCAGCAAGTAAATCATTAAGTTTATCTACATTAACCGATCTAAATTTATCTATTCTTAAAAATTCAAACATATTATCAATATCTTGTGGATTTATAGCATTGATAAATGCTTGCTTAGAGTATAATGGCCAATTTTGATATTCAAGGTTAACATAATCATCTAAACTAATAGGATAATTTGTTGTGATTTGAGTATCGTTACTTCCTGATGTATTAGTAGTACCACTGCCTCCTGATGTATTAGCAGTATTGTTGTTTGAGCTATTACTACTATCACTTGTAGTTATTATAGAAACAAAATTTTTAGAAATAAAACCAATTTTGTTTCCGAGTTTAATTTGATAAAAATCATTAGTTTCACCTGTAATAGCAATTGGAGAGTTAAGAGTTTCTTGAGCTATAATTGCAGATGAACTAGAAGCATTTGCTCTAATATTAGCAACATAAGAATTTACTACTCCATTAGCATTAAATGATGAAACATTGTTATTATAGCTTTCAGCAGATGAATCTGTATAAGGACTTGAAAGACTTATATAGTTAGCACTAACATAAGCATCTTTTCCGTTGAATAAAATTTTAAACCATCCATTATCAGCAGAAATTATAGAAACAAT
>JBOGAY010000188.1:0-10510 GCA_051655925.1 Sarcina sp.
ACTTCACTACTAAATCACCTTCGAATAACTTTAAAACTTTCAATCATTTTCTTAAAAAACTTTTTAAATCTCTTAATAGTAAAACAGTTTACTGACTTTAAATCTATTACCTCATATAATAGTTAGAAAAACAACTTCACGATTTGTTAAAATTAATTAAAATACTATTTTTCTTCATTTTTTAAAAATTAAAACATCTTTGAAACTGTGTGATGGCTATTTTGTTACTTTAAAACTTTTAAATTCTTTTCTACCTTCTAACTATTATTATAACTTTTAGACGTTTTTTTTCTAAAAAAAAGTTTGAAAATTTTATTTTTTTATTCTTACCCATAAAAAGCACAAAATACTATCACTATAAAAGCAAAACATAAAAATAACAACTCTTCCATTATTTTAAAAAAATTTGAATTTTTCATTATCCCTCTCCAGTACCACTTTACTTATGCCTTATTTAGCCATTCTATTAACTTTTCATAATTTTCTTCAGCATCTTTTAAGCCAAGTTTATATAATGTATCTATTTTATTTAAATCTTTTTCCAATCTATCTACTACCACAACCTCACTTGGTCTAAAAACAAAGACATCATCTTTTCTTTCTAACTCCTCAATTTCTCTTAAAGTTCGATTATATACCAAATGTCTTCTATTAAGAGCTTTAGCTACTTTTGGATATTTTTTATAATATAAATTTATCAACAGTTGTAATTTCAAAGGATCTTTTTTATATGTCTTATCCTCTGTTAAAATAATTATATTTTTGTTGTTTCCATCTAAAATCGATTGAATTATTGGAATAGGAGAAGCAATCCCACCATCTAAATATATCTTTTCATTGATTGTTGCTTCTTTAGATAAAAATGGTAAACTTCCAGAAGCAATTAAAGCTTCTAATAAATCATCTATTTTTCCCTTCAAACAATTAAAAGCTCCTACTTTGAACTCTAAATCACAATTAGCAAATGTTTCGAAATCAAAAGGTGAAATGTCATATGTAATTTTTTTATATGCAAAATCTGTATTAATATAACTACCATTTTTTATTAGATGTTTATATCCCATATACCTATCATCATTTAAATACTTTAATATAATGTCAATATTTCTTCTTTTCTGTCTAGAAGCATATGATGCTGAATAAATCGCTCCTGCTGATACTCCAACTGTATATTTAAAATATAATTTTCTTAATAAAAAATAGTCTAAAATACCTGATGTGTAAGCTCCTCTTAACCTACCACCTTCTAATACTAACCCTATATTATTCATAGTTCATAACTCCTTTAATTATCTGAAAGATTATTTTAAAATTTTAATACCATATATATAAATATACCTAGGAGAAAATAAATAGAAACAATTATAAAAGATTTAAAAAATGAGTTATCTTATAAAACTAGATTAGAAGCTTTAGATAAAATTAAAAATTACGATTTAAATGATTAGGAAAAAAGAATACAGGGTATTCTCCTAATGACATTAGAAAAATGTTTTTAAAAATTAAAAGACAAACAGGAATGGAAGCTTTAGACTTAGATCTTTTTAAAGAGTATTTCCAAACTATCGCTCCTCAAATGTATGACGTTATGTCTTCTGAGCATATGTATTTTGATAACTGGATAAGAGGTATTTATAAATATTTATCTAAATAACTATAAATTTAAATTACCCCCTACTTAAATATAAGTAAGGGGTAATTTTATATGTTTATTTTTTATACATAATTTATAATAGTAGCAAACATCAATATTCCTGCTCCTAAACCTAACCATAACACAAATAACTTCCAAAAGAAACTGAGCCACCTATCATAGGGAACTCCTACTACTCCAAGATATCCCATAACTGCAGTGGCGTGAGGAAGGATATAGTTACAAAATCCATCTCCAAACTTAAAAGCTAAAACAGCAGTTTGTCTTGTCACTCCAGAAAGATCTGCCAAGGGAACCATTACTGGCATAGTTATAGCTGCTTGACCAGAGCCAGATGTCACAAAAATATTAACGATGACTTGGGCAATCATCATTCCAGGTCCTCTCAATATAACTGGTAGCGCCATTAGTCCTGAAGATGATAACTTTACAACTGTATCCAATATATTTCCTTCAGATAATATCATTCCAACTGCAGCCCCCAATCCTACAACAAGAGAAGCTCCTAACATTCCTTTGGCTCCATTAATAAATGTTTTAGATATTTCACTAGGTGAATTTTTATTCAAAAACCCTACAACTATCCCCATCCATATAAAAACAACCGCCATTTGATCAAAAGACCATCCATATTTCACACTTCCATATGTGACAATACCAAAAGCAGCTACAACTACTACCAATATTGGTAAATGTTTTTTTTCAACTTGAATATACGCATCTGTTGGAGAACTAGATTGTGCAAAATCAATATCATACACAAGACTTTTTGACGGATCTTTCTTAATCTTCTTGCAATAAGAAATAATATAAATTAATGTAACTCCATAAAATAAAATGAAACTTACAACCCGAAGCCACATTCCAGAATAAACTGGTAACTCCGCTATTTCTTGAGCTATTGCAGTAGTCGGCTGAAGAATTCCTGTACTAAATCCTATACCAGAGCCTAACAATACCAATGCAACTCCTACAATGGCATCATATCCCAAAGCTTTTGATAACAATACACCAACAGGAGCAAATGCAATAAATTTATTTGCTGCTTGAGTCATCCCAAGAACACCAAACATTAGCATAAATAAAGGAACTAACAACAAACCTTTCTTTGAAAACTTTTTTGATAATTTCGTAAGGTATGCTTGAAACATCCCTGTCTTTAAAACAATTTCAAATGATCCACCTATTATTAATAATGCAAATATTATACTACTTTGTTTTGACATTGATTTTACAATCAAATTTGGAATTCTAAATATACTTACACTAGTCTGTTCAATATATTTAAATTGAGAAGCATCAATCACTGTTTTACCTATATCATTTTTAAACTTAAAAAACTCACCTGCAGGAATAAGATAAGTCAAAATACTAGCTAAAATTAAAATAGACATGACTATAACATATGAGTGTGGAACTTTAAATAGTTCTGCTTGTTTAACTCTTACTTCGTCTTGATTATTCATAACAACCCCCTAAAATAAAATAGTTTTTATCCCATTTTGGATTTATTTTCAATAAATTCATTCTTAATCTTTTCTAAAGCAATTGGATTTTCAATTAAATCTTTCAAAGTTTTTGCAATAATTTTTGAAGTCAATATAACCATTTTATGAGTACTCTTAGTTTTTCCAGCATCTAGAAATTCTTGTGAATGTGTAGATGCTTCCTCTGATACCATAGCAAATCTCAAACAAGCTCCAGGTACATTATACATCACATTACTAAAATCTGAAGATCCCGTCTTTTCTCTTGCAGGTCTTATCGTAGGAGCATTATATAAACTAGCATTATTCATTATTATTTCATTCAAAGAAAAAACTGGAATCCGACTATCAGTTCTTTTTATTTCTTGAATTTCATAGCTAGTCTGTGTCATAAGAGCAGCACCTTTAACTATATCATAAAACCATTTAATATTCTCATCTAGAGATTTACTTTTATCGCTTCTAACATATACTTCTGCTTCGCACAAAGCTGGAACAATATTAGCTGCTCCAATAGAATTTGTAATTGTATAATGTATTCTAACATCATCTGTAATATGTTCACGCATAGAATCAATACCATGAAACATTAATAATGCTGCATCAAATGCACTTCGTCCCTTTTCTGGCGAACTTGCCGCATGAGAAGCTTTTCCTCTAAATATAACTTTAAATTTTCCAAGAGCAAGAGCTTTTTTATCAATAGATGTGGTTGGAGCTCCATGTACCATCATAGCAATATCAATATCTTTACAATACCCCTTTTTTAACATAGTTAATTTTCCACTTACTGTTTCTTCGGCTGGAGCTCCATAAATTATAATTTCATAATCTTTATCTAATACAGAATTTTTTATAGCCAAAGCTGCTCCAATAATAATAGGTCCTTGTAAATGATGAGCACAAGCATGACCTAGCCCATCTAGCGCATCATATTCACAAAACAATCCTAGTTTTATCTTACCACTTCCACACTTATACTTAGCTCTAAAAGCTGTTGGTAAGTCTGCTATTCCTTGTTCAACAAAAAATCCCTCTTTTTCTAAAAAATCACATAATATGTCACTGGCTTTATACTCTATTAAGCCGATTTCAGGGTTATCAAAAATATAATCTGCTATACTAATAAGTTTACTCGATATATTATCAATATAGCTATCAATTAAATTCATAAGCTCCTCTCCTTTTTTCAGCAATAATTTCTCCATTTAATTTGACAATTTTACCTTCGATTAAAATCGTCAAAGTTTTAGTCATATAGTGAAATGGATCCCCTGACCAAATAACTATATCTGCATCTTTTCCAGGCTCAATACTTCCTATTCTATTGTCAATTCCTACACTTTTGGCAGCATTAATTGTGAGACATCTTAAAACATCTTCGGACTTCATTCCGTGTGCTACAAAAATGCCAGCCTGTGTCAAGGCGTGTTGAATAGGAACTACAGGATGATCTGTCATAATTGAAAATTCTACTCCTGCATCATAAAGAACTTTACCAATATTAAAAGTTCTATTTTTAGTTTCATTTTTACTTTTTCTTGTCATATTTGGACCTATTATACATCTTTGATTTTTTTTAACTAAAATATCTGCAATAAAATGTCCTTCTGTACAATGTTCAATAGTTGCATTCAACTTAAATTCTTCAATAATTTTTAGAGCTGTAATTATATCATCCTGCTTATGTGCATGAATTTTAACAGGAAAATTATTAAAAACTCGAGAAAGACTTTCCATAGCCATATTGAAATCAGGTTCTTTTATTGAATTGTCTCCTTGAGAAACTGCAAAATTATATCTCTGTTTTTTATCATAGTAAATTTTAGCTTTAAATAAATTTTCTCTGAGAATGGCAACATTGGCCATTCTTGTAGCTGGAGACTTCTTTTGATTACCATAAGTATTTTTAGGATTTTCTCCAAGAGCCATTTTAATAGCTACTTCATCTATCATGCACATATCAAGAGTATTATTTCCAAAAGTTTTAAGTACACAAAATGTCCCCCCTATGATATTCGCTGCACCTGGTCCCGTAATAACAGTAGTTATTCCTGCATCTAAAGCCTCTTCAAATGCTATATCTTGAGATTTAATACTATCTATCCCTCTTAACTCTGGTTTTACAGGATTAGTTTTTTCGTTAGTATCATTTCCAATTTCTCCTACACCTTCTTCATGAAGACCTATATGACAATGTGATTCTATAATTCCAGGAGTAACAAGATTATATTCAGCATCAATAATTTTAAAATTTTTGAATTCAGAAACATCAAATACTCCAATATCTTTAATTATACCCTTTTCAATTTTTATGTCACACACCTGCTTATCAGTTAACATATTTAATAACGTTGCATTCTTTATTATTATCATTTCAATCCTCGCTTATAAGAAGTTCTGTTTTTCTTAACCATCTAAATTTAATAGCAATTAACATTAATACTAAAACACCAGCTATACATCCAAAAGCAACATAATAAGGAATATTTCCTTGCTGAGAAATAAGTAATGGAAAAAAAGTTTGAAAACCAATAATAACAGGTCTATTAATTAAATTTACAGTCCCTGAATCTTCTATCCCATTAGATTTTAAATCTGGATCAACTACTCTAAGTAATAATATTCCTGTTGCTAAAACCCCTGTTGCTTGACCAAAAGCAATCATTCCACGTTCAAACCAAAATTTATCAGCACAAAGAGGTGCAACAAACCTAAACCATGATATCACAAATAGATATCCAAATCCAAATAATATTGAAAGTGGTAAAATATAATCTAAAACTGCCGTTATTTTAACAGAAGCAACTCCGCACACAATTAAAATATCAGTAGCACACCCACTTATTCTATTAATTGTAAAACGATCTACATATTTATCAGTTTTAGTTTTAGTTAATAAAAATTGAATAATAAATCCAAAAATTAAAGCCAAACAGAAATCTGGAACAGTGACAGTTGGGAATATTTTTTTCAAATATTGTGCTGATAAATATCCACAAAGAGAAGCTGCTGAAATTATAGCTAAATGAAAAGTTAAAGTATCCATACATATGCTAGAAATTGTTATCTTTCCATTTGATTTTTGATTTTCCTCTTGAATCAGCCCCGTTAGAAGATCTGGTGATAATTTACTTGGTTCTTTAACAAACGCTGTATAACCTTTCCTTGCTCCCCAATTAATAATAGCCACACCTAGTATAATTCCCCCAATTATTCCAAATGTTGCAGATGTCATCCCTAAATCTGTAGCTTGTGGAAAACCTAACTCAGTATAAGTTCTCCCCATGGCAGCAGCCGTTCCATGTCCTCCAGAAAAACCAATAGGTAAAACAGATCCAAACCCTAGATGTAAATTTTTAAATAAAAACATCATCAAAAGAGTAGATAATCCATATTGTAAAACAAACATTCCCGTTACATTAAATAACATACCTCCAACATTACGATTAGCTATGCTATTTTTTGAAATTTTTTGTCCTATAGGCATAGATGCAAAAACAAATACAATAAGAACACTTGCATATATCCCCATTTTATTGGAGAACGATAATAGATCTAGCATATTTGGTCCTAAAATGAGTCCTAAGAAACCTGCAATCAAAGGTGCAGGAATTAGAAGCTTTTGAAAAAGTTTAATTTTCACTCTAAAAAATTGTCCTAATAAAATTAAAATAGATATAATTCCAATATCTTTCAATAAAACCCAAGGTGTGTATTCCATATTCACTCCTCCTCTATTAAATATATTCTATTTTATAAATATAGGTGATGACCAAGCCATATTTCCGTCCTCTTGTAAAACTCTTACCCAATATGCATCTCCATTTTTTGTAGTTGGCATATTCGTAAATATCTTTTGTATGTTGCATGCATCAATGAACTCTTGTTTATCTTTACAATCTTTATTAGCTAAACTTACCTCAATTTTTAAATTTTCACCTCCTGCTGGAATAACTTTTATATTCTCATTAATTTCAGAAATTTTAATAGAAAAATCTTTTTGTACAGATTTAAATACAAGCTCTGTATCTTCGTTAAAATCTAATTCTAAAATAATTCCATCATAATCTCCTGAAGTATTTGATGTCCAACGAATCATATTTGATGTTTTTTCTTTAATACCTTGATCACGTCTGTCAAAAGCATATTCTTTGGCATCTAAAATTGTACCATTTAATATCTCAATAGTTCCATCCCATTTTGTTGATTTCTTTCTAGTTCTAACTCTTACTCCACTCCAAGCAATTCTAATTTTTTTAGTATCCTTTTCACGCATATTTATATGTTCTATTTTTTTATCCCAATTATATAGTTCAATTGTATCAATAGGAGAGTTACTAGAAACTAAAACCTTCATGTTTCTACTCACATTTTCTTGAACTTCTTCTCCCATATGATAACCATCAATATCTGTTTCTAGAATCATACGGTTAAAAGTTGTTGCATAACAATGCCTTTCTTTTATTGAATTCCAAATACTTTCTCTAGTTAAATCTTTTGCATATACTGCAGTATATCCACTTGTTACGTCAAAAGAAGATGCTTTCCCATCCTTACTTAAAGGATAAGACATACCTTGCCTACAAGTGTGATCGTCACTTGTTCCTATAAATCCTACTTTTTTACGAGCTTTCATAGCATCAAAAATAAACCATTCAAATGTTCCATGATGAGAATGAATTTCAATTACAGGAGTATATTTTGGATTTGCATATTCTAAGGTCCCGTATCTTCCCCCAATATGCGGAATAATCATTACATCATCTCTTCCTTTAACTTTTTCAAGAAGCTCGGATAATGTTGCTGCATTGTTCTTTATATTTGTTGAACCTGGATTCTCTAACCAATTGCTGTTTGGATAAAATGTATCATTATCACCAAAAAAATATACATTATTATCTCCTCCATTTTGAGTTAATCCAGACCACTCATAACCAAGAAAAGTAATAAATTCTTTTGGTTCATGATATTTTTTTGTTGCTTCTCTTACATCGTTCCATTTTGCATCATTTACTTGAAAATCATTTCCTTGCCAACCAGTAAAATCAATAAATGCACTATCTCTTGCAAATGTAAAATATCTTTCCAAACTTCCAGTACCTACAGTTTCAGCTGTTTGTCCATGCATATCTCCAAAATATAGTTTATTTACTGTCTCTTCAATCTTTATAGGGTTACTTAAATAAGATAGTTTAGTATTTTTAGTTTTACCTTCAATATAATATATTCCAGCACCTGGTTTTTGTGGAAGAGTAAAACGATATAATCCTTTGTTTTTTTTTGTCATTTTAATAGGTTCTAACTCTTTAACACTTCCTGTATCTTTTGAAATTAATTTCAAATAAATTGTATCTTCAAAATCTTGTGCGATATTCCCATAATAATCAATTCCTCTAATTAAAAATTCATTTTTTCTATTATCATCATAAACAGAAGGAGCTACTATATGAATTTCATTTACTTCACCTGAATAAATTTCAAATACAATATCATTTGGAAGTCTTTGATATCTACGAGAACCATATGGATCAACAAAAGTTCTAAATTCATGTTTTTCCTCACAAAAAGTTTGAGCTTTAATTCCATCACTACCTTGAGAAGTATCTCCCATAGCAATTATAATTGTATCTCCTTCTACTAAAAATCCATCATAAACTCTAATCACCATACTTTGATTAAATGGTCTTTCAAACATCTCTAAAGATGCTTCAATTTTTGCATTTCCATTAACTTTAACAGATGTATAACCTCTTTCTCTTGGATTATTGAATTGAGGCATTCCCCAGTCACTGGGATTTCTCCATGCAAGTCTCAGGCTACCTGTATCATCTATTCCATATTTTCCTACAGTATAAATTATTTCCCAAGTATCTACAGTTCCAGCTACCACATGACTTATATTATTCATTTTAACTGTACCTAAATATTCACTAGTTAACCTCATTTTTTACTCCTCCTGACATTTTGTAATTTTTTGTTTTTTTTTAATACGTTAAGCACTATTATTTAGTAAAAATATATCATAAAAAAACGTATATTTTCAGAATATTTTAGTTATATCTCCATAACTAAAAGTTATTTAAAAAATAAAAATAGCCAATTCCATCTGTAGGCTTTGGCTATTTTTATTTTATTTTTTCAATTTAGTTAGTATTATAAATTTTTTTATTTCACAAGATAAAATAGAATTCTTTTTCCAAATTAAAAATAAATTTACATTTATTTCCTGTTCTAAGTCTATTGTAATTATATCTTGATCTTCTTCAACAATCTCCTTTATAAAAAATGCTCCAATTTGTCCATTTTTTAAAAGAGTTTTTACCATATTAACCTGATTCGTATACAGCGTTATATTCGGTTCTAACCCTACAGTTTCAAAACTCTCTTTTATTTTTAAAGCTTGAAAAGAACCCTCTCCCCTCAAAACCAAAGGTATATTCTTAAGTTCTGCTAAATTTATTTTTTTTCTCTTGGCTAAATGATGCTTTCTACCAACACAAAATAAAAGTTTTGTTTCTAACAATTTTAAATAATCGTATTTTTCTAATTTATCTTTTAAAGGATCTGTTTCATTTATAACAAAGCCTAAATCAATTTTATTCTCATCTAAAAGTTGGAGAGTTTTTATAGACCCATATTCAAATATATTAAGTTCCATTGGTAACTCATTAGAATAAATTTTAGTAAAAATATTTGGAAGTAAAAATCTTCCAACCATGGGTGGAATTCCTATATTCAAACTCTTTTGTTGCTTTGACAAAATTTTAAGTTCTTCCTTTAAAATCTCTATATTTTTTAATATAGGTTTTATTGACTCCCAAAAGAAAAAACCCTCTTTAGTAATTTTTAATTTATTATTTTCACGTTGAAAAAATTTCAATTCATATTCACTCTCTAATTCTATTAATGATTTTGATATAGCAGGTTGTGATACAAAAAGCTCTGTTGCTGCCTTTGTTATACTTTTGTTCCTGCATACTGCATCAAAATATTCAAGCTGTAAAATTTTCACAATTAACCCCCCAAAAAATTTATAATTTAATAAAGCCTTCTTTCTCTAAATTTTTTAAATCTAATTTATTAAGTATTGGACTAACTTTAGTTGATGGTATTTTACTTTTTAAGTTATCTACCGTATGAATAATATAATCTATATTTTTCAACTCATGAATCTGATATTGATAATAGGAAACAGTGTCTACAATATTTATTCTAAAATACTTTAATAATTGGTTTTCTAATACTTCAGAAGCTCCAACACCAAGATTACAAACTAATAAAATTCTCTTTCGTTTATAACGATTTTTTTCTATTCTAATCATACTTGATTTTATATGAAAAAATATAAATATAATAGAATCTAAGT
>JBOGAY010000189.1:0-7199 GCA_051655925.1 Sarcina sp.
GTAAATATAATTTCATTTTTGTTCTTATCAGTATTTTTAAATTTAGGTGGTCTTGGCATTGCTCTATATTTGCTTGGATTTTCTCCAAAATCTTTAATACTCGCAAAATAAGACTTCCAATTTTGCTCTAATACTTTAAACATTTGCTGTCTTGTATGACTGTGCAAGAAATCGCAATGCCAGTTAGACTTATATTCTTTTTCAATTTCATAATAGTTTTTAACACCTTTTTCTCTTAAATCATAGTTAATGATGTTGTACAACTTAGTTGTGTGATAAGATAATTCTTCTATAATTTCTAATTGTTTTTCATCAATATTAGGTTTAAATTTAAGACTTAACTTCATTTGCTTCACCTCCTTACATAGTTATCTATGTATTTATTATAAATCTACATTGATATATAGTCAACTATGTATTATAATGTAATTAAAATATTATGAGGTGAGCGAAATGGCAAGAAAAAATATCAATACAACATTAGATGAAGAATTATATAAGAGTATTAGAATGTTAGCACTTCAAAAAGGAGTTAATGCTAACGATTTAATCGAAGAAGGGATGAAAATTATAATTGACAGAGAAAGTAAGAAAGACAAGTCATAGTGTATATAATATTAACTATCATATAGTGTTTTGCCCTAAATATAGAAATACTATGTTTACAGGTAAATTAGAATATGAAATATCTAAATTATTTAAAAGAATCGCTTATGATTATGATTTTGAAGTTCTCGAACAAGAGATTATGCCTGACCATATTCATCTGTTTATATCTGCTCCTCCAACGATTGCACCGACAGAAATAGTTAAAATACTAAAAAGTATAAGTGCAAATACTTTATTTAAAGCATTCCCTAATCTAAAGAAAAGTAGATTTTGGGGTAGTGGGCTTTGGAGTAAAGGTTATTACGTTGGAACAGCAGGAGCTGTAAGCTCTGAAATCATTGTAAGATATATTCAAGACCAAAAACTTAAATAAGTAAGCTTACAGCCTCGGGCATAAAGCCCGAGGTTTTACGCTATTTTCTATAAATTATACGCTTTTATAGTAAGTGCATCTATACTTCCTGTTCCAAGTCCTAATATTTTAATCATTTTCTCTCCTCCAACTTTTCTTTTTCTCTAAATAAAATATACTAAAACAAAAAAAATATTTCTATACTTGGTTAATTAAATACCAAAATTATAGAAATATAATTTTATCATGCTATTTTTTTCCCAAATTTATCTTTAGCCTTATCCATCATATAGTCATAGCTAAAAATTTTTAAGACAAACGCTAGTATAACATAAATAAGACCTCCAAGACCTATTGCTATAAGACAAGTTATTGAAACTATTTTTGTTATGTCTATTAAGATTAAAAAACTTCCAAGCGCTACAATAGTCATAATTAAACTAGCAAGTAGTGGCTTAAATAATATCTCTCTCCACTTAACTTTAAAGTTTGTATAAAATTTAAGACATATAATATTTAAAATAGCCATTAATGCATAACAAGCAATACTTGCAATAACAGCACCTTCAATATTAATATTTCTTATTGGTATAAGTGTAAATGTTAAAACCAATTTAACTACCGCTCCAAAAAGTGTTGTTATCAAAGGTGTTTTCATATGACCAAGCCCTTGTAAAATAGCTGTTGTAATCTGACTCATAACTAAAAATGGAATTGTAAGTGATAGATACCTTAAAATTTCTGCACCACCTTCATTCCCAGGGAATAATGTTGCCATTATAGGTTCTGCTAAAAAAAACAAACCTAATGTACAAGGTAATCCAATTACAAAGCAAGCTTTGAATGACATCCCAATATTATTACTAAGTTCTCTCCCTTTATTTAATGTATTACTAGATGCAATAGCTGGTACTAAAGCACTTCCTATTGCGATTGATAAAGTAAGTGGAATATGTGTAAGCGTCATTGCTTTTCCTGTAAACTGTGAAAACAAAACAGTTGCTTCTGTTTGTGAAAAACCTGCTAATGCAAGTTGTTTTGGTATTAAAATACTATCTAAAAACCCTAAAATACTAACTATAACTGCACCAACTGCTATTGGCGCTGCTGTTTTAATTATAATAAAAACTAATTTTTTATTTGGTGTTATAGCTTTTTTAATATTTTTAGGTCTTACTCTTATAAGTTTAACAACTAAATAAATACTTGCTATAGCACCTCCAATTGAAACCCCTATAACAGCACCCGCTGCTGCAAATTCAATTCCCTTAGATAAAAATAATGCTCCAAGCCCTACCCCAAAAACCACTCTTCCAACTTGTTCTAAAAATTGTGAAATTGCTGTTGCATTCATATTTTTATAACCTTGAAAATATCCTCTGATTGGATTTACTACTGAAATAAATATAGGCGCTACACTAATTGCCATGATACAATAAATAACCCTTGGATCCCAATTGTTCTTTACTATCAAAAAATCTTTTATAAGAAATATAACTATCGCTGAAATAACTGCAAGAATAAATAAAATCATTGTACTTATCTTCACAAGTGCAATATTATCTGCTTCCTTTCCAGTATCATTATTCTCTGAAATAAGTTTTGATAGTGCAATGGGTACACCACTTGCAATAGCTATAAAAATCCCAAATATGGGGAATGTAAGTTGATAAAAGCCCATACCTTCATCACCAATCATACTTGTCATTGGAAACCTAAAAAATAAACCAACAAACTTACTTATAAATCCCATAGCTGCGAGTATAAGTCCACCTTGTATAAAGGTCTGTTTCTTCATAAAAAAAATACCTCCAACTTTTAAAATCCTAACTATTATAATTAGTATTTAAAAGTCAGAGGTATTATTACTAATTTATGTATACCTTGTATTTTACATATATTTTTATAATTATTATTGCTCCATTTGTTTTCCAAGAAAAGCTGCTGCTGTTTCTACAAGTTTTTTCTCTACCTCACCAAAAGCTTTTGTATCCTTTGAAAACATAATAACAGTTCCAATAGCATCTCCTTCTGCAATAATTGGCGCTATTGCTTGTGCTTTATACTTATCATCTGTGTGGTCATCTTGGAATAATGGCTCTATTTTTGCTCCACTTCCACCAAGTACAACAACTTTTCTATTATCCATAATTCTCTCAAGTTCATCACTAATTTTCTTATCAACATAATCTTTCTTAGGAACGCCACCAACAGATATGAACATATCATTATCTGAAATAACAACATGATGTCCTGTAGCTTGACTTAAAGCCTCAGCATATTCTTTTGAAAAATCTGTTAACTCTCCAATAGGTGAATATTTCTTAAGAATAACTCCACCCTCTCTATCTGTAAATATTTCTAAAGGGTCCCCTTCTCTAATTCTAAGAGTTCTTCTAATCTCCTTTGGTATAACTACTCTTCCTAAATCATCTATACGTCTTACTATTCCTGTTGCTTTCATAATTTATCATATACCTCCTTTAAGGTTATTCTTATAATTTCTTCAGTAATAGTATTTTTCATATTTGAAATTTTATACACATTGGTTATATTTATCTTTAATTACTTTAAAAAAACTATTGATAGAAAAATTTATCTCCCTACATTATTCATAAAAAAATAAGTGTTTTGATTACTCAAAACACTCATTTTTTTATTTATTAAAATTAATTTGATGAACCTTGTTGCTCTGTTCCAGCATTTTGAGTTGAACCATTTTGTGCACTTGTTGATGTTGTTGGAACTGGATATCCTAATTTACTTGTGTAAACTTCTCCTCCAGCTGCTTTTTCCCATGCTGCAAGTTGAGCATTAATTGCTTGCTCATCTTTTTGTTGTTTTAAATTAGTCATTATTTCTGATTTAACACTGTCAAATGACTTATAAGTACTTGTTGGTACTACTGATGATGCAAATGCAAAGTTATACACACTATATGAACCACTTTGACCTTGACCTTTACTATTAACAACAGCTGAAACATCTCCAGCTTGTTTTAAACTATCTACAGCTTTCATAAACTCTGGTGCATATGATGTTGAATCATATGGTATAAACGCAAGTTTACCTTTAGTTTCTTTAGTAGCATCAATATTGTTAGCTGAAGCTATTTTTTCAAATACAGCTAATTTTTGATTAACATCTGTCATACCTTTAGTTTCTTCTAAATACTGATTTCTTAATTTATCAGCTTCTGCTTGTGTATTAACAACTACTTGATAAACTTCAGCTCCTGCTGCTTTATCAACAAATTGACTTTTATTTTCATTATAATAAGTTTGTGCATCAGCCTCTGTTATTGCTGGTACATCTTTAGTGATTTTATCACCAAGCATTTGTCTTTCAACTGCTGATTTTAATTGTTCTTTGTAAGTAGCTTCTGTAAGTCCAGCTTGCTTTAATGCCGCATTGAAAGCTTCTGTTCCCTTAGTTTTATCTCCATTTTCTTGCTTTATATATCCATCTAAAACTTCATTGTAAGCTTTATCTATATCAGCTGGAGTTGCAACTATTTTTTGCTCAGTAATTTGATTTTGAATAACATCATTCATCATTACGCTATTAACTGCTTGCTCTCTTGATTTAATTATCATTTCTTTAGCTTGTGGATTATCCATAGGATTTCCTTGAACTTGGCTTGAAATCATTGAATAAACTTGTTGCATTTGTGGTTCAATTTGTGAAACAGTAATGTCTTTTCCATAAATTTTACCAATAGCCATTTTTTGTACTGATTCTGGAGTTTTTTGTACCATACCGGCACTAATAGCAACCCCCGCTACTACAGCTATAACAACTGCAATACCAACAATTCTCTTAATACTTTTCATTGTTTTACCTCTTTTCTTTTTTACTTAACATAGTTACTCATTAGTATAGCAATATTTTATCTCTTTTTCAATTTACTTTTTCTTTTTAAATTTCTTTGAAATTAAGCTATCAAGCAACTGTTTGAAAATCTCTATCAAATTTTCTTTATCCTCTTCAATAAATTTGTATGCAAAACTTGGTTTATCACCAAACTTTAGTAATATATTTTTTTTATGTGCTTTTAAAACTTCTACAAATATCTTCTTATCAGTTCTCTCTCTGCTTTGGAACTCAAAAATAACTTCGCCTTTTCTTTCTTTAACCTCTTCTATATCTAACATCTTAGCCTTGCTTTTTATATACGCAATATCCATAAGATTTAAAACCGGCTTTGGAATACTAGCATATCTATCTTGAAGTTCTTCTTTTACATAACTATAATCTTCTTCATTTTCAATTGCTGCAATTTTCTTATAAACTTCAATTTTTTGAATTTCATTTTCTATATAATTTGAAGGAATGTAAGCATCAAGTTTAATATCAACAGTAGTTTCAACAGGTTCCTTATCAATATCACCTTTAATAAGCTTTATAGTATCCTCAAGCATTCTACAATATAAATCATACCCAACACTTGCCATATGACCATGCTGAGATGACCCCATCATACTACCTGCTCCCCTAATCTCTAAATCTCGCATAGCAATTTTAAATCCTGACCCAAGTTCTGTAAAGTCCTTAAGTGCTTTAAGTCTTTTTTCAGCAACCTCAGTTAAAACTTTATCTTTTTTATAAACAAAATAAGCATAGGCAACTCTGTTACTTCTACCAACTCTACCTCTTAATTGATAAAGTTGTGAAAGCCCCATTCTATCCGAATCATAAACTATAAGAGTATTAACATTTGGCATATCAATTCCCGTTTCAATAATTGAAGTACAAACTAAAACATCTGCTTCTTTATTCATAAAATCAACAAGCTCTTTTTCAAGTTCCTTTTCAGTCATTTGCCCATGAATAACTCTTGGAGTACATTCTGGTACAAGCTCTTTAATATAAGCTGCCATAACCTGAATACTTTCAACTCTATTATAAACTAAGAATACTTGCCCACCTCTATTAATTTCTCTAAGTACAGCATCTCTTATGAGCTGATCATTTTGCTCTACAACATAAGTTTGAATAGGATATCTATCCTCTGGAGGAGTCTCAATAACTGAAATATCACGTACTCCTGTAAGTGACATATGAAGAGTTCTAGGAATAGGCGTAGCACTTAAAGTTAAAACATCAACATTCTTTTTAACATTTTTAATTTTTTCTTTTTGAGTAACACCAAATCTTTGTTCTTCATCAACAATTAAAAGTCCTAAATCCTTAAATCCAATATCCTTAGAAACAAGTCTATGTGTTCCAATTAAAATGTCTACATTTCCCTCTTTTAAAGCCTGTAATGTTTGATTTTGTTCTTTTTTAGTTTTAAATCTACTAATTACATCAACCTTAACAGGGAAGCTAGCAAATCTTTTCTTAAAATTACTATAATGTTGATCCGCAAGAATAGTTGTAGGAACAAGAAATGCTACTTGCTTTCCTTCCATAACAGCTTTAAACGCAGCCCTTATAGCAACCTCAGTTTTACCATAACCAACATCTCCACAAAGAAGTCGATCCATAGGTTTATCTGATTCCATATCAGCTTTAATCTCTTCAAGTGAAGTTAACTGATCTGGAGTTTCATCATATGGAAACTCATCTTCAAATTGTTTTTGCCAAGTTGTATCTTTACCAAACTTATAACCTTTAACTGTACTTCTTGCAGCATAAAGTTTAACCAAATCATCTGCAATATCATTAATAGACTTTCTAGCTTTAGCCTTAGCCTTTTGCCAATCAGCGCTTCCAAGTTTATTAACCTTAGGAGATTTTCCTTCTGAACCAACATATTTTTGCACAAGATCAAGTTGTTCAACTGGAACATAAAGTTTATCACCTTTTTGGTATTCAATATCAAGATAATCTCGCTTATTACCACCAACTTCGATTTGCTTCATTCCCTTATAAACACCAATACCACTATTTACGTGAACAACATAATCACCAGGCTTAAGTTCCCCAAAACTTTTGATCTTAGACATTCCTTTTTGAGCCTTATTTCTTTTTTGAACCTTTCTTTTACTCTCTCCAAAAGCGTCCTTATCTGAAACAATACATATTTTTAAATCAACAAAATCAAACCCATTACTCTGATTCCCAAAAGTCACAATAACCTCTGAATTCTTAATATCATCAATAGAATCACTATAAGAACATTCTATATCTCTATCTCTTAAAGCTTCAACAAGTCTTTCCCCTCTAGGTCTTGTACCTGCAAGAATAACAGTTTTATATCCATTTTCTTTTTTACTTTTAATCTCATCAACTA
>JBOGAY010000190.1:0-2620 GCA_051655925.1 Sarcina sp.
ATATTACTGCAACTCCTGATCCCTCAGTAGCTGTAAATACACCTTTTATGATTCCCCCAATAACAACTATAATTAAAAGTAAACTTGGCAGTGCATCTAAAGTTGTTTTTATAATAAAAGATACCTCTGGTTTTGGTTCTACAGGGTAGTTATTCTTTTTAGCAAATATATATGCTAAAATCATAATACCAAGTCCCATAACTATTCCTGGTAAATATCCAGCTATAAATAGAGCTCCAATAGAAGTTCCACCACTAACTAGTGCAAATACTATAAGTACATTACTTGGTGGAATAAGTAGTCCTGTTGGACAAGATGTTATGTTTACTGCTGCACAGTATTTTGGATCATATCCCTCTTTTTTTTGTAGCGGATATATTGTTCCTCCAATAGCTGCTTCTGCCGCAACTGCTGAACCAGATATAGCTCCAAATAACATATTTCCTAAAATATTTACCTGAGCTAACGATCCTGGCAATCTTCCCCCAATCAGTTTAGCAAAGTTAACTAACTTTATTGCTATACCACCATTATTCATTATATTTCCTGAAAGTATAAAAAATGGTATTGCCAATAACGCAAAGTTATCTAGTCCAGTTATCATCTTTTGAGCTGATGCTATTATTGTCATATCAAGTGGTAGTGATAAAAGTATTGCTATAAATGATGCTAATCCTATTCCCACTGACACTTGAAGTCCTAAAATTAAAAATACAAAGAAACTTGCAAATAGTGCAATTGCTACTATTCCTATATTAACTCCCACTATCTATCACTCCCTTTTACTGCTAACTCATCTGTTATATAAGTTATGAAATAGAATATGTTTATAACTCCAGTTATTGGAAGTATTGAATATACAACTCCCATAGGAACATATAAAACTGGTGATAGTTGCTTCATTGTATTTAAAGTTAGTAGCGTTCCACCCCAAACCATAACAAATCCCATAAAAACGATACTTAATATTGGAAGTATTATCTTTATAATTTTTACTGTATCTGCCTTTAAAAAAGTGTGCAGATAATCCATTGAAAGGTGAGCTTTAGAACCAAAAGCATAAGTAGTTCCAAGCATTCCTATCCACATTAATAAAAATCTAGCAAGTTCATCTGTAAAAATACTTGGCGAATTAAATACATATCTCGATGTTACCTGCCAAGCTACAGTTGCTACCATAACTGTTAAAAGTATCGAACTAACTATAAATATAACTCTATTTATATACCCTCTTAGTTTATCCATTTATTTCTCCCACTATTCGAAATTTTTTATTCTTTCAATATAATTTTTAATTAATGAATCTTTTATTACTTCTTCGTAAAGAGGCTGAACTTTATCTACAAACTCTATCTTGTCCACTTGGAAAAACTCTACGCCTTTATCTTTTAAAGAATCCATTAACTTATCCTCTGTCTCAAACCATATCTCATTTTGATAGTCAAAAGAATTCAAAGCTGCTGTCTTTACTATAGCTTTTTCATCATTTGATAATTTGTTCCAAGTTTTTGTATTCATAACCAATACATCTGGTGATATTGAGTGCTCATCAAATGTAAAGTATGGTGCTGTTTCATAGTGTTTTGACTCAGCATAAGAGATTAAGTTATTCTCTGCTCCATCAACTACACCTTGTTGTAATGCTGTATAAATCTCTCCAAAACTTAGCGGTGTTGGGCTTCCTCCTAAAAGATTAGTCATTCTTACCATAGTTTTACTTGTTTGTACCCTTATTTTCATTCCTTTTAAATCCTCTGTACTTTTAATTGGTTTTTTAGTATAAAAATTTCTTGTACCTGAGTTATAAAATGTTAGTCCTATAAATCCTCTATCCTCTGTTGCTGCTAGGATCTCCTCACCAATTGGTGATTTTAATACTCTTAAATTGTGATCCATATCTTTAAATAAATATGGTAGTGGTAAAACTGAATACTCCTTTGCAAAACTCTCTAATGGTCCTGCATTAGTTTTTATAATATCAATAGCTCCTGCTTGCATTAGCTCAGTGATCTCTCTTTCTCCACCTAGTTGTCCATTTGGAAATATTAAAACCTCAATCTTTCCATCTGTTTTTTCATTTACTTCCTCTGCAAATTTAACCATTGCTAAATGCACAGGATGACTCTCTGTCAAAGCATGTGCTAATTTGATTTTTTTTGTTGATGTTTCCTCACTCTTACCACATCCTGTTAAAAACACTAGGATTAGAGTTAGAAAACCGATAATTCTTTTCATTAATACCCCCTGTTGATTATAACGTAACTCCAGATTTAAAGATTGCAATCTCTTGGAATCTATTTAGTTCGTTGTTTACTTTTTTTCCATTTATTACTTCAATTATATACTCCACAAACTCTTCTAGTAGCTCATCTATTGTAATATCTTCTGATACTAATCTACCTGCATCAAAATCTATCCATCTTCTTTTCTTATTATATAGCTCACTATTTGTAGAGATTTTTACAGTTGGAACATATCCTCCATATGGATTTCCTCTTCCAGTTGTAAATAAAACCATATGACATTTTGCTGCTGCAAGAGCTGTAGTAGCAACTGAATCATTTCCAGGAGCACTTAAAAGATTTAAACCTTTCTCTTTTAAAATCTCTCCATACTTTAA
>JBOGAY010000191.1:0-6139 GCA_051655925.1 Sarcina sp.
AAGATTTTTTAAAATTTAATTCGAAATTTGATATTAATAGTTATAAAGAAGCGGTTGATGAAACTAAAAAATATATAGAAGACGGTCATACTTATATTATGAATATGACACATAGATTTGAAACTAAATCAGATGAAAACTCTTTTGACATATATGAAAAGCTTAGAAAAATCAATCCAGCCCCTTTTTCTGCATATCTAAATATGAAAGACTATCAAATAATATCATCTTCACCAGAAAGATTTTTAAATATTGTGAATAATAAGGTGGAAACAAGACCTATTAAAGGTACAATGCCAAGAGGGATTACAAAAGAGGAAGATGAAAAAAATAAAGAAATTCTTTTAAGTAGCGAAAAGGATAAGTCGGAATTATTAATGGTTGTGGACTTAGAGAGAAATGATTTAAGCAAAGTATGCAAGCCTTACAGTATTAAAGTTACAGAACTTTTTAAACTTGAGGAATATCCAACAGTATTTCATTTAGTATCTACTGTAGAAGGAGTTCTTGAAGAAAAGTATAGTGGGGTAGATTGTGTTAAAGAATGTTTCCCAGGAGGATCAATAACAGGAACACCAAAGTTTAGAACCATGGAAATTATAGATGAATTAGAAAGAGATAGAAGAGGTATTTATACAGGATGTATAGGTTATTTTGATTTTAGAGGTAATTGTGATTTTAATATAATAATTAGAACTATATTAAAAAAAGATAATGATGTTATATTTGGTGTTGGTGGTGGAATTACAATTGAGTCTAATCCTGAAAGTGAATATTATGAAACTTTAGATAAAGCAAAAGCTTTAATGAGGGTATTATGAAGATTATATATGAGAACAATCAAGAGAAAATTAATATAGATACAGGTTATTTTTTTGCAAAAGCAATCTTTGAAACAATATTAGTAAAAAATAAGGGTATCTTTTTAAAAGAACACATTTTAAGGCTAAATAATAGTTTGAAAAAATTTAATATAAATCAAAGAATAGAATTACGAGTAATAGAGGAGTTTATAGTGCAAAAGTCTTTAAAGGATTGTGTTTTGAAAATAGTTGTTAGTGAAAAAAATATAGTTGCAACAACAAGAAAGATAAATTACAAAAATGAAGATTATATAAAAGGATTTAAACTCTCTATTAGTGGAGTAAAAAGAAATACAACATCAATATTGCCTTATATAAAATCAACGAGTTATATTGAAAACTTATTAGAAAGAGAGAAGGCTTTAGCAGATAATAAAAATGAAGTATTATTTTTAAATTAATATAATAATATTGCTGAATGTAGCACAAGTAATATATTTTTTGTTAAGGATAAAAAAATCTTTACACCTAATGTATCATGTGGTTTATTAAATGGTATAATAAGAAGCTGGATAATAGAAAATTATGAAGTTATAGAGGGTGACTTTACATTAGATGATTTATTTAAAGCTGATGAAGTATTTATTACAAATTCAGTAATCGGTATTATGAAGGTAATAAAGTTAGTAGATAATATATATATAAATAGTCAGATATCAGAAAAAATTAGAAATAAATATTTAAAAGTAATGGAGGATATGTAATTTTGGATAGAGAGAAAATATTAGAGGGTGTAAAACTTATATTAGAGGGTGTTGGTGAAGATATTACAAGAGAAGGATTAATAGAAACACCAGAAAGAGTTGCAAAAATGTATGAAGAAATTTTTGTAGGGTTGAACAAAGATGCGAGTGTAGAACTTAGCAAAACTTTTAGCGTTGAAAGTAATGATTTAATACTTGAAAAAGATATAATTTATTTTTCAGTATGTGAACATCATTTAGCACCTTTTTATGGAAAAGTTCATATAGCCTATATACCTAATGGAAGAGTAGCAGGACTTTCAAAACTTGCTAGAACTGTAGATATATATGCAAAAAAACCACAAATACAAGAACGACTAACAACTGAAATAGCAGATGCTATAATGAAATATTTAGATGCTAAAGGTGTTATGGTAATTGTAGAAGGTGAGCATATGTGTATGACTATGAGAGGTGTTAAGAAACCAGGGACTAAAACTGTAACAAGCAGTTATCGAGGTTGTTTTAAAGATAAGGAATCTCTAAAAACAGAGGTTTATAGAATGATTACATTATAGCAAGGTAGGGAAGTTGAATGTTAATAGGTAATAAAAAGTTTAATATTGGTGAAAGAACATATATAATGGGGATTTTAAATACAACTCCTGATTCATTTTCAGATGGAGGAAGTTTTAATACAATTGAAACAGCATTAGAAAGAGTAGGACAAATGATAGAAGATGGTGTAGATATAATTGATGTTGGCGGAGAATCTACAAGACCAGGCCATGTAATTGTAGAAACTAAAGAAGAAATTGATAGAGTAGTTCCAATAATAGAAGCTATTAAAGCAAAATATGATATTCCGATATCTATAGATACTTATAAAGGAGAAGTTGCAGAAGCAGCAATTAAAGCAGGTGCAAATCTTATAAATGATATATATGGATTTAAAAAATGTAGTTATATAAGTAAAGTAGCAGCTAAATATGATGTTGTTTGTTGTTTAATGCATAATAGAGAAAATAGTATTTATGAAAAAGATATTATTAAAACAATGGTAGATGATATTAAAGCGAGTATAGAAATAGCAATAAATGCAGGAGTGAAGAAAAAAAATATTATATTAGATCCGGGTATAGGATTTGCAAAAACTTTAGAAGATAATTTATTAGTTATGAATAAACTTGAAGAATTTAAAGTAGATAATTATCCTATTTTACTTGGAACATCTAGAAAATCAATGATAGGTTTGACTCTTGATTTACCAGTAAATGAAAGAGTGGAAGGAACTATTGCAACAACAGTTTTAGGTGTTGCAAAAGGAATTGACTTTATAAGAGTACATGATATAAAACAAAATAAAAGAGCAACTCAAATGGTAGATGCTATGGTGAGAATATAAAGGAGGATATATGGAAAAGATAGTTATAAAAGATTTTGTGATTTTTGGGCATCATGGTGTATTTTTAGAAGAAAAAACTTTAGGACAAAAATTTGTTCTTGATATAATATTAAGTTTATCGGTTGAGGAAGCAGCTAAAACTGGAAATTTAAATAAGTCAGTGCATTATGGGGAACTTGCTCATAAATTAGAAGAAAAGTTTAAAGCTGAAAGTTACGATTTAATAGAAACTGTAGCTGACAGAATGATAGAATTTATACTGTTAGAATATGATTTAGTAGATTCAGTAAAGATTAGAGTTAAAAAACCATGGGCGCCAATACATAGAAATTTGGATACTGTATATGTAGAAATGGAAAAAAGATGGAATGAAGCATTTTTATCCTTTGGTTCTAACTTAGGAGATAAAAGTGAAAATATTAAAAAAGGTCTTGAATTAATAGAAAATTCATATCATACAAAAGTTATTAAAGTATCAGATATTATTGTAACAGAACCGTGGGGATATGAAGAGCAAGATGATTTTTTAAATGGAACATGTAAAATAAAAACATTATTATCACCAAAAGAGTTAGTTAAATTTTTATTAGAAGTAGAAAAAGATTTAAATAGGGAAAGAATTATTAAATGGGGACCAAGAACATTAGATTTAGATGTAATTTTTTATAATAATATTATTACAGAGGATGAAGAGGCAACAATTCCACATCCTAGAATGCATCAGAGAGAATTTGTTTTAGAACCTTTAAATCAGATTGCGCCATATAAAATACATCCTTTATATAAAAAAAGAGTTTTCGAACTTTTAGATGAAGTAAGAAAAATTTAATAAATGAAAGGAGCTAAATTTAGGGAGAAGATATGAATAAAATATTGAAATTTTTATTTAGTCGGATGGTAATAGTAGGTGTTTTAATACTGTTACAGTTAACTATATTAATATATGCCATATGGGAATTAAGTGAATCATTTGTATATTTATATGTTTTCTTTGTTGCATTGAGTGTAATAGTTGTAATATATATTGTAAGTAGGAATGATAATCCTTCATACAAATTAGCATGGACTATACCTGTATTGTTAGTACCTGTATTTGGGGGATTATTTTATTTAATTTTTGGAGGAAATAAAACAAGTAAAAAATTCAGGAAAAAAATAGAACTTGCTTATAAAAAACATGAGAGTCTTACACCAAAGAATGAAAAACTTATATTAGAAGTTGAAAGAGAGGATAAACAAATTGCGAATCAAATGAAATATATTGATGAATATGCAAAGTATCCTCCGTATGTAAATACAATAACAAAATACTTATCTCCAGGAGAAGAATTTTTTGAATATCATTTGAAAGAACTAAAAAAAGCTAAGAAGTATATATTTTTAGAATATTTTATAGTTGAAGAAGGATATATGTGGAATGAAACTTTAAAAGTTCTTGAAGAAAAAGTAAAACAAGGTGTTGAGGTTCGTGTAATGTATGATGATATGGGATGTCTTCAAACGTTGCCGTATAAGTATGAAGAGATATTAAGAAAAAAAGGAATTAAATGTGTCGTATTTAATCCATTTTTACCACTTTTATCACTTAGAATGAATAACAGAGATCACAGAAAAATTACAATTATAGATGGTCACACAGGATTTACTGGTGGTATAAATTTAGCAGATGAATATATAAATAAAATAAATAAGTTTGGGCATTGGAAAGACTCAGCTTTGTATTTAAAAGGTGATGCTGTATGGAGCTTAACTCTTATGTTTTTACAAGCTTGGAATTTTGATAATCCAAATGCAGAAAATTATAAAGAATTTAAACCACAAGTGCATCATGATAAAAAATTTGAGTCAGATGGATATGTTCAACCATATGGAGATAGTCCACTTGATGGAGAAACTGTTGGAGAAAATGTTTATTTGAATATAATTAATAAGGCAAAAGATTATGTATATATAACTACACCTTATTTAATCGTTGATAATGAACTTGTTACAGCGCTCACATTAGCTGCTAAAAGTGGTGTTGATGTAAGAATAATAACACCTCATATTCAAGACAAATGGTATGCTCATATTGTTACAAGAGCATATTATGCACATCTTATAGAATCGGGGGTTAAAATTTACGAATATACAACTGGATTTATTCATTCAAAAACTTTTGTTTCAGATGATGTGATAGGAACTGTTGGTACTATAAATATGGATTACAGAAGTTTATATTTACACTTTGAATGTGGTGTATATTTATATAAAACGAAATCAGTAACTGAAATAAAAGAAGATTTTTTTAATACTTTAGAGATATCACAAAGATTTACCTTAGAGGATTGTAATAAAATTAAATGGTCAAATAGGATTGTTAGATCAATTTTAAGAGTATTTGCACCATTATTATAAAAAATAGAGCTAAAAATTTAGCTCTATTTTTTTATATATTTTTTATATAAAACAATTCACCTATTCCATCATTTATTCCAGCAATATGACCACATTCTTTAAATTTCATTTTGGTATGCCAATTTTGAGAGTTAATCGCATTAGTCATAGTTGAACTTAAAATGAATTTATGACCTTTTTCAGATAGGTAATCTTCAAAAAAATTCAAAAGATTTTTAGCAATCCCTTTTTTTCTATGCTCATTTTTAACAATAATATAACTTATGAATGGCATATGCGTCCATAAGTATTCAAATTTTAAACATGCAATAATAGTTTCGTTAAAGTCTTCATAAACAATAACCTCTTTTTCTTGAATTTTTCTTTTAATAAAATTTTTATTATTATGCAAATCAAGTTCTGTACAAATATTTAAGTCTTTTAATGTAGCAAATCTAATTTTCATAAGTACCCCCAAATTATAAGAATTAGAATGGTTAATTAATTTTTTAATATAAAATTACAAATAGATTCTGCTTTTAGAGAAAGTGGTAAATCACTAATATCTAAAAAATCTTTTTCGTAAATACCATCCCATGGATATATAGATATTATATCATTTCCATAGACATCTATTACATATTTATTTGAATTATTTTCAATATGAAGTTTGAATAAACATTCAATATTATTTTCGATAGGATTGGTAAATTTACTTTTATCTAAAGTATTTATCATATCAACTATAAGTTTTGAAGTAGTTTTATCTAAAATAACTTCTTTATAAAATTTGTTTTCTATTAACTTAATTT
>JBOGAY010000192.1:0-9712 GCA_051655925.1 Sarcina sp.
GGAAAAGTTTTTGATTTAATATTTATAGATCCACCGTATTTAATGGATTTAATACCTGAGGCAATACAAATAATTGATGATAATAATATGTTACAGGAAGATGGAGTTATAGTAAGTAAAATTGATGTTACTGAAGAAATTTTTGAAGGAACAGAAAATATTAAATTATTCAGAACTAAAAAATATGGAAATACAATTGTGAATTTATATAGAGTAGAAAAGTAGGAGGATTATTTGAATGAGGGAAGCTATTTATCCAGGAAGTTTTGACCCAGTTACGATTGGACATCTTGATGTAATAATAAGGGCTTCAAAAATATTTGAAAAAGTTATAGTAGCAGTACTCATAAATGTAGATAAAAAGGGGTTATTTACAATAGATGAGAGAGTAAAGATGCTAAAGGAAGTTACAAAAGAATACGATAATATAGAAGTGATAAGCTTTTCAGGATTGTTAGTAGAACTTGTTAAGATAAAAAATAATCCAGTGATTTTAAAAGGGCTTAGAAATTCAACTGATTTTGAATATGAAATGCAAATGGATTTATTAAATAAAATGTTAGATGAAAATGTAGAAACTATGTATATTGTATCCAATCCTATGTATGCACAAATTAGTTCATCAGCAGTGAAACAAATAGCTAAGTTTAATGGTGCTATTGATAAAATGGTTCCTGATTTTGTGAAAAAGAAAATAGTAGACAAAATGGGTATGGTTTAGGGGGAAGAAAATATGAGAAATGAAGATCTAGAGAGATTTGAAACTTTAGAATTAGTAGAGTTAGTTTACCAAATGGTTGAAAGAGGGACAAAAGTTCCGATATCAGGAAAGGTAATGATAGATAAAAAAGAAATTTTAGATAGACTAGATGAAATTATAAATATGTATCCAGATGAGGTTAAAAGAGCTAAATGGATAGTTGATAATAAAAATAATATGCTAAAAGAAGCTGAAGTTAGACTTAATAGTGCTAAAAGAGAGAGTATGGATATTATAGAAAATCAAATACAAACTCATGATATAGTTAGAGAAGCTAATGAAAGAGCTGAAGTTATAAAAGCTAAGGCTAATGAAGAGGCAAGACAAATTAGAATTTATGCAAGAGAATATGCTAATGACGTTTTAGGAGCTCTAGAAAAACAAATTGAGACAATGACAGCAGCACTTTTAGAACATATGAAAACAGATATGGAAGAATTTGCGGATAAGTTCACCAGTGATATGAAAGCAACAACTGATATCATAAAAGAGAATGCAAAGGAGCTAGAAGCTCCTTTAGTTTAGTTAATCTTGCGTAAAAGTTTCTTTAACGTTAAGAGTAGGCAGATAATAAATAAGATTATAGATAGTAGCATTAGGGAATTAGCACTACTTAATATAGTAGGAGCAAAAGAACTAATGCTATTTTTCATAAATAAACAAATTATAGCAGTAATACTAGCTGAAATGATGCCTTGTAAAAACTTGAAAAAGAAATATTTTTTGAAAGAAATATTATATTTAGAGAAAAAAGCATAAGTTTGAGCTATTATAGAAAGACCACCGAATGAGCTTAAAAAAGAGATAACACAAAGTTTAATCTCAAGAGAAAGTGGACTTGAAGTAATTATTTTACAACCGTTAGTGAGTTCAATACTGCCTAAAAAAATGCTTTCTAAAAATACTTTTGAAATTCCAAGAAGAGAAGAAATTATTGTAATAAGTAAAGTCATAATAATAGACTCTTTTAAAATATTTATTAAAACAGAAAAAATAACTATATAACCACCTAAAGTCAAAATAGTTAAGGAAGCGTCTTCTATTGATTTTTTTATTGCTTCACCTAAATTAAAAGAGGAATTAGTAAAGTTTGAATTTAAATTATTATTATTATTATTATTTTTATTATTTTTTCTAAGAAAAAGACCTAAAATTATGGGTGAAAAATAATTAGGTATTAATAAAAGATATCCAAGTTCAGTATTAGATAACATAGTTGTACCAACAGAAGCGATTAAAAAAAGTGGTCCAATATTAGTTGCAATATTTATTAAGCGTGAAAATTCATTAAAATTTATTGCTTTTTGTTCATATAGATTTGCAGAATACTTTGCACCAAGTGGATAACCACAAAGCCAACTTGTTATTATTGGAAAGCTACAGGATTTATTTAAAGCAAGTGGTTTACATATTACAGAACCAAGTAATTTAGAGTATACTGCTATACCACCAACATTGAGGAGGAAATTACATATAACCATAAAAGGAAACATTACAGGAAAAATAGATGTTAAAAAAATTTTTCCACCGTTTATTGAGGAATTTATTACAAGTTCTGGTTTTATGATAAAATATAAAATTAAAATACTAAGTAATATAGAAAGTATGGTATTAATTTTAAGTTTTAAAATTTTTGTTAATAAAATTAATAGTATAATACTTAAAAATATAAGAAAAAAAATACTATACATGCTAGACCTCCTTATAGCGTATATAGTATTTATATTAGTAAACTTTACATATTATTCGAATGATTATTTTTTTATTGTAGGACTTATAAGATAATCACTATTTAGTTTTATACTAGGATTCAAAAGAGAATATAAATTAGTAGCCTTTATATCTAAGTTTAATAAAAGGTCTGTTGATTTTCTAGGAACCTTTGTTATTATTTCGATAGTAGAATTCTTTTTTATTTCTTTTAAAATTTTAGCACCTGTTTGATTAAGTGCAAGAACTCTTAAATAATTTGGTGGTGTTTTTATACAAGAATAAAGTTCTTCGTTAATTCCAAGAAAGATATGGCAAAGAATTCTAGAAATTCTTGTATGAGTATATCTTTTACTTTTACATCTGTTTATTAAATCATCGTAGCTACTAGCATTTTTCAATTCATTTAAAATTTTATTATCTAGACCCTCAGAAGCATCTTGTATATGTGAAAGTACACTAGGATATACAGTAAGTTGATATTTAATATAATTAAACATAGAAGAAGGTGCTGCAAAATATTTTTTCTCAGCGAGTATATTATAAGAGACTTCTGGCAAGAATTTTTTTATGGAGTCTAAATTGTTATTTGCAAAAATATTAGCTCGAATTGCAGTCGCAGATGCGAAAATATTTTCAGTGATTGATGCATCGTTGTAATTAGAACCTTCTCTTTTTAAAGTTAAGGGTACTATGGTACTTTTAAGACGGTTGATACTTTTGCAATATTCGATACCAAGAATATTATTAGAGCTAGTTAAAAAATCTTCTAAGTTAGATGTATCAATATTAGTATTAGTATATTTATGAATATAGATTTCTAGGCTTTTAGCACGAGCTTTAGGAAATGGTAAGCCTATAGCAAGATTTTCTTTTAAAAGTTCTTTGAATTCTATTGGTTCATCAGAAAGTATATTTGCTACTAATTTTATTAAATCAATACTACCAATCTCAGAACCAAAATAAACATTATCTACTATATTTAATTTATTAAGGAGTGAAATTGCTCCGAATGCAAAATGCTCAGCTGATGAAACAGCATATAAAGTAGGTAGTTCAATTACAAGATCAATACCAGCGTTTAATGCCATTTGTGCTCTAGACCATTTATCAGTAAGTGCAGGTATACCTCTTTGAACAAAATTACCACTCATAACACAAATTATTCCCTCAGAATTTGTGTTTTTTTTACAATTTTCAAAATGGAATTTATGTCCTAAATGAAAAGGATTATATTCAGTTATTAAGCCACTTATTTTCATTTTTATCACCTTTTTATATTAATAAAAAATTACTAGTTCTATTAATAAATAAATAATTTTTTTTCTTACTACCTTACTACAAATAAGTAATAAAGTCAAAATTTTAAAAAATAAAAATTTTCAGACTATTTTTAATTTACTTTTTATTATCATAAGTTTAAAATTTATGATAATATAAGGTTATAATATCCAAAAAAGATATTATAACTAGAAATTTTACGAATCGTTTCTATTCATGGAAGGAGAAATAAAACATGCAACTTATGAAGCAAGTTTGGGATGCAGCAAAAGCGAACCAAAAGAGAATAGTATTACCAGAAGGTGATGAAGAGAGAACTCTTATAGCATCTCAAAAAATTACAGAAGAACAATTAGCAAAAGTCATACTAGTAGGTAATGAAGATAGTATAAAAGCAAAAGCAGAAGAATTAAATGTTAATTTAGCAGGGGTAGAAGTAATAGACCCTAATAAATCAGATAGATTAGAAGCTTATGTAGAAGCTTTCTACGAGCTTAGAAAAAATAAAGGTATGACACTTGAAAAATCAAATATGATAGTTAGAGATCCATTATACTTTGCGACAATGATGGTTAAACTTGATGAAGCAGATGGGCTTGTATCAGGAGCTGTTCATACAACAGGTGATTTATTAAGACCAGGACTTCAAATAATAAAAACTGCACCAGGAGTTTCAGTAGTATCAAGTTTCTTTATAATGATGGTACCAAATTCAAAATATGGTGAAGAGGGTATGTTATTATTTGCAGACTGTGCAGTGAATCCAAATCCAACAGCAGAGCAACTTGCATCAATAGCAATAGCAACTGCAGATACAGCTAAAAATTTATGCAAAGTATCACCAAAAGTAGCAATGTTATCATTCTCAACAATGGGAAGTGCTGATCATGCTTTAGTAACAAAAGTTAGAGAAGCTACAGAAATTGCAAAAGAATTAAGACCGGATCTTGATATAGATGGAGAATTACAATTAGATGCAGCTATAGTATCAACAGTGGCAGAACAAAAAGCACCAAATAGTAGTGTAGCAGGAAGAGCTAATGTATTAGTGTTCCCAGATTTACAAGCAGGGAATATAGGATATAAGTTAGTGCAAAGATTTGCTAATGCTGAGGCTATAGGACCAGTTTGTCAAGGGTTTGCAAAACCAATAAATGACCTTTCAAGAGGATGTAGTTCAGAAGATATAGTAAAGGTTGTTGCTTTAACAGCAGTACAAGCGCAAGCACAAGAGAAGTAATTAGATGATATAAATTATTGATAATTTAAGGAGGATTTTTTATGAATATCTTAGTAGTAAATAGCGGAAGCTCATCATTAAAGTACCAATTAATGAATATGCAAAATGAGAGTGTTTTAGCATCAGGGTTAGTAGAAAGAATAGGAATAGAGGGATCTATTTTAATACAAAAAGTTAGTGGAAAAGAAAAATATATTATAGAACAACCTATGAAGTCTCATGAAGATGCTATTAGACTTGTTTTAGGAGCTTTAGTTGATGAAAAAAATGGAGTAATTTCTTCATTAGATGAAATTAGTGCTGTAGGACATAGAATAGTACACGGTGGAGAGAAGTATGAGAAATCAGTTTTAGTGACTGAGAAAGTAATGGAAGATTTACATTCATTAGCAAAACTTGCACCGCTTCATAATCCAGCTCATATTATTGGAATAAAAGCATGTCAAATTTTAATGCCAAATACACCAATGGTAGTTGTATTTGATACAGCATTCCATCAAACAATACCAGAAAAAGCATTTATTTATGGATTACCATATGATTTATATGAAAAGCATAGTATAAGAAAATATGGATTCCATGGGACATCACATAAATATGTTTCAGCTAAAGCAGCAGAAGTTTTAGGGAAAGACATAAAAGATTTAAGAATAGTAACTTGTCACTTAGGTAACGGATCAAGTATATCAGCAGTAGATAAAGGTGTTTGTGTTGAAACTACTATGGGATTCACACCTCTTGAAGGTTTAGTAATGGGAACAAGATGTGGAAGTATAGATCCAGCTATAGTAACATACTTAATTAGCGAGCTTGGATACACAGCTGATGAAGTTAATACATTAATGAATAAACAATCAGGAATACTTGGAATTTCAGGTTTAAGTAGTGATTTTAGAGATATTAGAGATGCAGCTAAAAAGGGTGATAAAAGATCACAACTTGCATTAGATATATTCTACTATAAAATCAAACAGTTTATAGCAACTTCAGCAGTAGCAATGAAAGGTTTAGATGTTGTTGTCTTTACAGCTGGTGTTGGAGAAAATTCAGCAGAAGCTAGAGAAGGTATGTGTGAAGGATTAGAATTCTTAGGTATTGCAATTGATAAAATCAAAAATGATGTTGCAGGAGAAATTGCAGATATAACAGCAGATGGGGCTAAAGTAAAAGCACTTGTAATCCCAACTAACGAGGAACTTATGATTGCTAAAGATACTTTAGAACTTGTTAAATAAATAATTTTAAAATAACTTGACTTTTAAAAGCTAAGTTTATATAATAATACTTGTGTTATTTACACATTACTATAATGGTTTAGGAGTGTGAGAGGTACAAATGTACCGAATCTTATGGAAATAATGTTTTCAGACGAAAGTCAAAAAAAAGAAATAAGTAAAGCTATAGATCTTATAGTAAAAGAAGATACTATATTTCTTCCAGGTGAAGAAGTTAAAGTATTAGAAGCTATAGAGTTTCACGGTAAAGCTAGAACTATTGCAGATACTATCTCTTTAGAGGGAGAAATCAAAACAAAGTTAGAGCTTGAGTGCTCAAGATGCTTGAACAACTTTTCAATTGATGTTTTAACAGATATTGATGAAAAGTTTTCAAATAATATAAAAGAAGATGAATCTATTGCTTATATAGAAGGAGATGTCTTAGACGTTTCAGAAGCAATAGTAAGCAACGTAATTTCAACCTTACCTATAAAAAGACTTTGTGACGAACAATGCAAAGGCCTATGTCAAAGCTGTGGTGCTGATTTAAACCTACATAAGTGTCACTGTAATGATTCAAATATAGATATAAGATTTGAAAAGCTTAAAGAATTGTTCGAACAATAAGGAGGTGTAACAATGGGAAATCCAGCAAGAAAGATGTCTAAATCTAAGAGAGATTCAAGAAGAGCTCAAACTTATAAGTTAAGCACACCTGGAATCGTAGAATGCCCACAATGTCATGAAATGAAGATGGCACACAGAGTATGTAAAAACTGTGGACATTACAAAGGTAAAGAAGTAGTTTCAACTGATGCAGAATAATAAAGAAAGTCTTTGGACTTTCTTTTCTTTATATTCATAGAAAAAAAGGGGCGAAGAGGAATGAGAATAGCGATTGACGCAATGGGTTCTGATAATTCACCTGCAGCTGAGGTTCAAGGATCAATTGATGCTTTAAAAGAATTTTCAGATATAGAAATAATTATGGCAGGAAAAACTGCACAGCTTGAAGCAGAGCTTTCTAAATATACTTATGATAAAAGTAGAATAACGATTGTTGATGCAAGAGAAGTTATTTCACCTAATGAAGAGCCAGTTAGAGCTTTAAAACAAAAAAAAGATTCAAGTTTAGTTAAAGCATTGAACTTAGTTAAAAGTGGAGAGTGTGATGCAGTATTATCTGCAGGGAGCACAGGTGCGTTTTTAGCTGGGTCTACTTTAATTGTAGGAAGAATTAAAGGGATTAAAAGACCAGCATTAGCACCAGTAATGCCAGGGAAAAATGGGCCATTTATGATAATTGATGCGGGTGCAAATGTAGATTCAAAAGCTCCTTTTCTTATTCAGTTTGCTAAAATGGGAGAAATATATTTTAAAACTGTAATGGATGTTAAAAGCCCAAAGGTTGGACTTATAAACATTGGAGCAGAAGAACATAAAGGAAATGAACTTACAAAGGAAGCTCATCAGCTTTTAAAGGCTGAAGGTGATATTAATTTTGTTGGAAATGTTGAGCCAAGAGAAGTTTCAGAAGGTAATGTCGAAGTACTTGTATGTGATGGTTTTGTTGGAAATACAGTCTTGAAGATGTATGAAGGAACTGCTAAAACGATATTAACAATGATTAAAGATGAGATAATGAGTTCATTTGTATCAAAAGTTGGAGCAATTTTCCTTTCAAGCACTTTTAAGTCTTTAAAGAAAAAAATGGATTATAAAGAATATGGTGGAGCACCATTTTTAGGAGTTAATGGTATTTGTATAAAAGCACATGGTAGTTCAGACGCTAAGGCTTTTAAAAATGCGTTAGGTCAAGCAAGAAGATTCCATAATAATGGATTAATTGAAAAAATAAAAGCGGAAATAGAAAAATAAAATAATTTAAATTTAAATTATTAAGTTGTAATATTGACGAATTTAAATATATATAATAATATCTATATAGGTTGATGTAGGAGGTGAATTTATGATATTTGATAAAGTAAAAGAAATAATAGCAGATAAATTATCAGTAGATGAGTCAAGTATTACTATGGAGTCAACATTTGTTGATGATTTAGGAGCTGATTCTTTAGACGTAGTTGAACTTATTATGTCACTTGAAGAAGAATTAGAGATGGAAATACCAGATGAGGATGCTGCTGATTTTATAACAGTTGCGGATGTAGTTAAGTATATTGAAACACATAACGAAGATTAATTAAATCCCGCTTTATGCGGGATTTTGTTTATAGTTCGTAAGAGTATTAGGTTTATTCTTGAATTTGTTCCACTATAAACTGGCAAACTGAAGAATAAACCTTGAGGAGTTGGGGGTTAAAGTGAAAGATTTAACGATAAAAGATTTAGAGCAAAAAGTCGGTGTTGAATTTAATAACAAAGGCTTATTAATAACAGCACTTACTCATAGTTCTTTTGCAAATCAATATAAAGATGTAAAATACAACGAAAGATTAGAATTTTTAGGTGATTCTGTTTTACAATTAACAATAACAGAACATTTATACAATAATTATAAAAATAAATCAGAAGGTGAACTTACAAAAATAAGAGCACTTATAGTTTGTGAAAACTCACTTTTTGAAATAGCCAAAGAAATGAAACTTGGTAAAATAATAAGAATGAGTAAAGGTGAAGAATTAACTGGTGGAAGAGATAGAATCTCTATTCAAGCTGACTGTGTTGAGGCTCTTATAGCAGCTATATATCTTGATAAAGGTATTGAATTTGCCAAAGAATTCATTTTAAAACATTTTAGCAGTATAATTAATAAAGCCATAAATGAAGAGATTATTTTAGATTTTAAAACAAGACTTCAAGAGGTTTTACAAAAAAATGGAGAAGTTGATATTAATTATGAACTTATACGCCATGAAGGACCACCGCATAGAAGGTGTTTCTTTACGCAAGTTAAAATTAATGGAATAGTTATGGGGCTTGGTGAAGGATTTAGTAAAAAAGAGGCAGAACAGAATTCAGCAAGAGAAGCTTTAGCAAAGGTGGAGAATAAAAATTGGGAAAAAGACATTATATAATTCCTATCTTTGTACCTCATGAAGGATGTCCTCATGATTGTGCATTCTGTAATCAAGCAAGAATCACAGGTGAGGAATTAGATGATATAAAAGGACCAAAGTTTAAGCTTGAAAATGGCGTGAATGCAAAATTTGTAAAAGACACAATTGAAGAATACATGAAAACTATAGTTAGGAATGCTGATACTACAGTTGAGGTTTCATTCTTTGGTGGGACATTTACAGCTATTGATATTGTTAAGCAGAGAAGACTTTTATCAGTCGCTAAAGAGTATAAAGAAAAAGGTAAGATAGATTATATAAGGTTGTCAACTAGACCGGATTATATTGATGATGATATTTTAGATCATTTAAAAAGTTTTTCAGTAGATATAATCGAATTAGGAGTACAATCATTAGATGAAGAAGTTCTTATAAAAGCTACAAGAGGTCATACAGGCGAAGATGTTAGAAAAGCATCTAAACT